>JALOTS010000004.1 GCA_025457785.1 Pontiellaceae bacterium
TCGCGGCTGAAAATAAAAATGACGAATTAGGCGGACTGACCCCAAGCTGTCGCGGCTGAAAATAAAAATGACGAATTAGGCGGACTGACCCCAAGCTCATTAGGCGGACTGACCCCAAGCTCAAGTTTGCGAGTTTTAAGGAGGTATTGAATGAGTACAGAAAAACGATGGCAGTTCGTCCTGATGGCGTTGATCTGCTGGACGGCGGCGCAAGCGCAAACCAACTGGCGAATTACGTCTGTCAGCACCCGCAACATGGACTTCTATGCGATCTCCAACGGCAGCGGATATGCCGTTGCGGTGACGAACAACGGATCAAACGTTGAGCGGCGCTGCTACAGCGACGGGCACCATTTCCTCTCCATTCTCAGTACAGGCAGCGTGTTTGCCCTCCGCCCGCACCCCGGCGTGGATCTCAACGGATGGGGCAGTACACTTTATCTCCAGCCGTTCCTGCCCCTGCCCACCAATACCGTGCTGCGAGGGTCCGTCATCACCCATTGCACAGCCTATTCAAACCGGATCGAAACGGGGGTTACGGGTCTCGTGTCGCGCGGAGAGTCGGATCAATATGGGACGTGGGATCTGGTGCTGACCTGTGCGTATGACCGCCCGAACAAGCGCATGACGGCGACCGGACTCTATACAATCCATCTCGCCGGCCCGCTGAGCGCTGATACCGGCGACCTGAATCTGGTGAAACTCGCCAGCAACTATCTCGACGATGTCCCGCTGGTGGACGGCACAACCAATGACACCGGCGACATGGCGTATGCTCATGTTACGGCAGGAACACTGAACACCAACTGGAATCCGGTGAAGTTCCCTGGCTACTTCCCGTCCGAACAAACAACCAATCTGCTGGTGGATGTCATCGGTGACTTTAATTGCGTGGATACCCTCCCGCAGGGCCATCGCGCGATTCAGGCGGCATACAAACCGGACATCAAACTGGCGCTGTCGGCGCGGTATCCAACCCCGATGATTTTCGGCGGCATCTACGACACGAACTTATCCAAAGCCTTTAATGAGGATAACATCGGCATTACGCCCCTGATCCTGACAAACTCCACCGCTACCGAGTTCCAGTTTGATGTCGCCATCGAATCCACCTCCCTTCCGGGCGACGGTATAGGAATTCTCGCCGGTCTCTCAGCGGACGGCACAAATGATCTATCGAAAGTCGAAGTGTATTACACCGATTCTCTGGCGCAGCCGTTCCGCCGCCTTGTCGGGGAACTTGCCGCCGCCGGGGCCCATAGATACACCGGAACGGTCGCCGTGCCGTTTCCGAAAAATCCGCCTTATCCTGCCGCCGGATTCTTCAAACTGGAGATCTTGACGAACGGAAATTAGGAGTCCGGCAAAAACAAGTTAGACTTTGGTTGCGGCTCCGCTGCCTTGGATTCTTCGATAGATGAATCTAATGATACAGAATCCTGCCGTTTACCGAGCGTACCCCTAAACCGATAGAGCTCGAGTACTTCCTTTGTAAAATACTTACGTTGAGTATTTGTAAAACACAAATCCCAGTCAGAATGTCTTTTTGGTGGCTGATACACCACGGAACAGATAATGCGTCGAAGGTGCTCCGTGACGCGCAACTGTAAAGATGCAAAAACACCAGGATCAGAAACGTAACAAGGATGGACAGGAGGGATATCCCGTAACCGCCGGGATACTTGACGTGGAGTTCTCTACGTATGTTGCCCACAGCGATTGTTTGAACAAAAGAAATTAATCCCGTTAACGCCGCCAGCATAAAAAAATGCATAAAAATCCAGGCACTCCACCGTATTCCTCCAGAGATTGGACTATCCAGACCCCTGATCCAATATGGATAAAAAAACACATTGACTATTACACACAGCGCCAGGAACCGGCATAGTTTACAAACCCAATCCGTAAAAAAATCAGAACCCTCGCCGCTATCCAAAACACGAACGCACCCGTAATAAAGTGCTCCAATCACAATCCATGCGAAAAGAAATAAAATGTAATGCTGATCATTCATTGTTCGGATTGTCGGTTGTATTACGTCAGATTGCAAGAGCGATAGCCCGAATTGCTGTTGCGTTGACGGGAATCTAAAGACAACACAAAACCACATAAAAAGCACTGGACTGTTTTTTATAGCGTTTTTAAGTAGAGCATGCGTCCTCGCTTGCTTCCCCGCCAGAAGGGAACATCCTGGTTTTTAAATCAAAATAATTCTGCGCTTCGCTTGCAGGCTGTAAAAAAATGGTAGATTCTTAGGTTCTTCGATAGAAGAATCCATGAATGGAGAACGAAAAATATGAACACAAAACCATACGGGCTGTCGGTGAAGGCAGTAATCTTTGATCAACAAGGGCGGTGTCTGCTGATCCGCCGGTCGGCGCACAACAAGAATTTCGTCGGCTGCTGGGAATGGCCGGGCGGCAAGGCGGATCCGGGAGAAGATTTCGCCTCAGCCTTACACCGCGAGGTGGCGGAAGAAACCGGGTTGACGGTCGAACTGACCGGATTTGCCTGTGCAACTTCATTCGAAATGCCCAAGGTAAATGTCGTTCTGCTGTGCATGGAAGCCCGTCTCATCGGCGGCGACATAAGACTGAGCGAGGAGCACGATGATTTCATTTGGGTTCCGCCGGCCGATTTATCCCGGTACAAGCACCCTGTTTACATTACCAATATGATGCTGGAGTACGCCGCACGGGTTTGAACGCATAATTTAATCGGGGTATTCATGAGGAATAAATTAGTTATACCCAGCGCGCATGGTAACCGGTATTTATCCTTCGCGGGGCGGACACTCCTGTCTGCCCATCCTCGCAGACAGGGGTGTCTGCGCCACATGGATAGAACATCATACGGAAATGGTATTACTCACCGGCGGAGTCGCATTCCGGGTGCTCTTGTCACCGTCGCCCTCTGTCTGCTCAGCAGTTGGATCAGTCTGGCCGAGGCGGCGGGATTACCTGCAATTGAATTTGTGCATGTCCCGGCTTATGGTTTGTCCGATGACCTCACGGGACGGGTGACGAATGTGAATCCGTCGGCCTGCGGGGTTGCGGTTTATATCTATATCGGCGGGTGGTGGACCAAGCCGACATTCGCGAATCCGCTTTCTCTGATCCAGACCAACGGAACATGGACATGCGACATCACGACCGGCGGGTCGGATATGTATGCCTCGCAGATCGCGGCGTATCTGGTGCCGGCCAACTATGCGCCGCCGTTGGCTGAAGGATGGCCTCAACTGCCCGCCGAACTGGACTCCAACGCCGTGGCGCAAGTCCGGGTTACGCGGCCCTTCACACGGCAGCTCGGTTTTTCCGGGTACGAGTGGTCGGTGAAAGACTCGCGCAATCAGCGGACGGGGCCGGGCGATAATTATTTCTCGGACAGCATCAGCAATGTCTGGGTGGATGCGCAAGGACTGCTGCACCTGAAAATCTGCAAGCGCAGCGGTCTGTGGTCGTGCGCGGAACTGGTTTCTCTGCGCAATTTCGGCTACGGCACCTACCGTATATTTCTGGAGTCACCGGCCAACGCGCTGGACACAAATGCCGTGCTGGGGCTGTTCACCTGGAATGACGATGCACCGTATGCCCATCGTGAAATAGATGTTGAGGTCTCACGCTGGGGCAACGCATCGGATTCAAACACCGCGCAATTCGTGGTGCAACCGTGGAATGAATCAGGGCATCTGACGCGTTATCGCGTGCCTGCAACCTTCTCCAACTCGACGCACAGTTTCACCTGGCATTCCAACCGGATCGATTTCGCCTGCTATCCGGGGCGGTTCATCCTTCCACCGGCATCCAATACAGCGGCCGCGCAATGGTCATTCGGCTCCAACGGGGTGCCGCAGACCGGCGGAGAAAACTTTAGAATCAACCTGTGGCTGTGCAATACGAACGGCACAACCGACGGACTGGATGAAGAGGTCGTCATCAGCCGGTTCGTTTTTGTTCCGGAAAACCTGCCGAGGCCCGTCCTGACGCAGACGCGAGAACCGGACAGCGGCGCGTTCGCCATAGACGCTGCCGCAGAACCGCAACTGACCTATCAAGTGGAAGCCTCGTCGAATCTGACCGCCTGGAGCGTTCTGTCCACCCTGACGATGACCAACAGCTCATTGAGTTTCACCGACACGGAACTTCCCCTGCCCCCGCGCCGGTTTTACCGGCTGACAGTGCCCCCGCAATAGACGGTGAAAAACGTCGACAGACACTCATACGATGTATAAAAATTTAATGGTCAAAAAGTAACGCATGAATCATTAAGCCGGTATTTCATAAAGGAGATAGTCATGGATAAGGCAACTGTTTTTGTTACAGGGGATCTGATTATTGACCGAAATGCGGTACGCTTTCCAATCAGGCGAGCGGGCTATAGAACTCCCTGTCCATCAACGTTGGAATCCATGGAATTGGGCGGGGCATGGTACACGGCCGATATACTGAACCAACTCATATCGCCCAAAGAAAAATCCGTCTTTTCTCCTAAACGTATTAAGTCATCGGCATCCGCCACCGCACTGACTCTTTGGGAGTTATTCGAGAGAAAAAAGGATAAAAAAAAGAAGGACTGGCGCGTATCCGAATTTGTCGGCTGCCAAAAACATGCAAAAGCATTAGATCCAAAGCTTCTTTGGCCAGTAAATAGAAATGGCGACACTCTGGTGATCGATGACGTGGGTCTTGCATTTTCCTCAGCTCACGCTTGTTACATCGGCTGCCGCTTTGCGCGAGATGGGTGCCCGTATTTCCCGCTCCCTCTCTTGGGATTCAGCCATCGAAGATCTGCAACGTGAAATGTCTAGCGGGAGAATCAGCTCCCTTTTAGCCCCGTGTAAACGGGTGATTGTCTTGTTTGGCACCGAAGGGGTTGCCTCCTTTAGCCGCAAACAAAGAAATCCAGACGAGGAGATATCCACAGATAAGCTTCGTTTCGAGCAATTCATTTATGACCCCATCGCATTGGAAGGCGCTACCTCCGCAGGGATTAACGGACGGATATTCGGCGCATTGAGTCTTTTTACGGCAACTGTCACCGCAACAGAAGTCGAGCCTTTGAAATTTCCTCGCGTTTTATGGCTCTGTCGTGCGTTGGACGCTTCTCAGAAAATGCTTTTGAATGGCGCTGGATCGCAAGAAGATGGCCCCGGCAGCGTGACGAAAACTATCAAATCCATCGTTGCAGCAATGCACCCAAAAAAGGACGACAAATCTCCTCCCGAAAACAGGTTCGGCGTCGCGTTTCCGCGAGAACTGCTGGATGTGGAGCCGTCCGATGATGCCTTATGCCAAAAAGATTCGCTTGTGACGGATCTGACAGGAACCCATCCCTTGCTCATCGGAACCAAGGCGGAAGAAATTGTTCTGCGTGGACCTGAAAAGGCGATGCGACGCGCACCGTGCGCACAATATGAAAAATACACCACATACGACCGTGACGAAATAGAACGGATCAACAGTCTGCGTAACCTGATAACCAACTATATTGAAGGCAGGCATCCTCGGCCACTCTCTATTGCGGTTTTCGGTCAGCCGGGTTCCGGAAAATCTTTTGCCATCAAGCAGCTTGCTCAAACCCTCTTTCCCGAGGCGAACAACGAGGTTACCTTCAACCTCTCCCAATTCGAATCTCTTCAGGATTTACACAATGCGTTTCATCAAGTACGAGATATGGCCCTCAGTGGTAATGTCCCTTTGATTTTCTGGGATGAGTTCGATTCTACCGATCTCCGCTGGCTTAAGGATTTCTTAGCACCTATGCAGGACGGAGAATTCAGTGAACATGGACGCAACCATCCGGTCGGTCGCGCTATCTTCGTCTTTGCTGGAGGAACCGCTCACAGTTTTGCGGAATTTTCAGCGACGCACGAAAAAAACAAAGATGCCAAGGCTCCCGACTTTATCAGCCGCCTGCGTGGATATATGGACATTAAAGGCCCCAACAAAACTTCTGCCAACGACCAGCAATATGTCATTCGCCGGGCCTTGTTGTTACGTAATTTCTTAATCAAGTATACAGAGAAAAGTGTTATAGGAAACGACGGTGTGGCGGTGATTTCCCCGGGAGTTCTAAAAGGACTGCTCTATGTTAAGGAATACGCTCACGGAGCCCGCTCCATGGAATCGGTTATATCCCAAAGTCAATTAATCAATGCGTTTGGCTTAGGTCCATCTGAGCTTCCGCCCAAAGAATTACTGGATATTCACCTCTCGCCTGATTTCATGAATCTGGTCAATGCCGGACAGCTGTTATCCGCTCCGCATGGAAGTTTTTCCGATGAGCTTGCGGCACGGATTCACGAAATGTGGCGAAAGATCAAGGAATCTGCAGATTGGCGCTATGGAGATGTTAGGGACGATGACACCAAGACCAATCCTTACTTATTGCCTTACGAACAGCTTGCTGAAGAGGGACGCGAACGGAATCTTGGTCCGGCTCGCATCGCATTTGCTCGACTGGAGTCTCTCGGATTTCAGGTGGTGCCTCACGACAACGTAGATCCCGCTAAACACACCGTTGTGAAAGAGCTAAGTGATATCGAGATGCTCGGACTGGCTCGATTCGAACACCAGCGTTGGATGCGCGAATACCTGATGAAAGGTTACGTCTATGGAAAGACATCTGATGATGATTTGTGGCAGCACTACAATATTCGAAAGTTTGAACACCTTCCCGCCCCAATTACAAATCTCGACATGACTCAGATTCAGGTTATGCTGGAAATGCTCAACGAACGGGGAATGGTGCTCGTTCGCCAAATTAATCAGCAATGATTAACACACTGCTGTGAGGGTGCGTGGCGTGTCAATTGATCCTTTTGTGGTATAGGCCAAACCCATGAGGGATATCGGTAAAAAGAGCGATTAGAAAAATATAATAAGGACGTAGCGAGAATGAAACATCATGATTCAAATGTAACGCGCTGGATTTCCGCCCGCAGGCGCTGGCTGATCGTCGGTGGAGCGGGCATATTGGCTATGGGATTGGGGGTCTGGGGGTTTTTGACATACAGTCCGTTCACTGAAAGTCATGGCGGAATTCTTGATGCCGTTTATCGCACCGGTCTGTTGTTCATGTTTCAATTTACCGGCGATGATCTTGGCCACATGCCTTGGCCCCTCGAAGTGGCCCGGTTCCTGGCACCGGCCGTTACGTCCTATACCGTAGTCCTGCCTCTGTTGCGCATGATGGGACAACGCTGGCAGCTCACGCGATTGACCGGGCATGTCGTGGTATGCGGCCTCGGTTACAAAGGCGTGTATCTGGCAAAAAAACACCTCCGCGACGGAAAGAAGGTCGTCATTATTGAGGCGGATGAAGACAACGACTGGATTGAAGTCTGCCGTTCCCTCGGTGCCGTCGTTCTGAACGGGGATGCCGCAGACGAAGACATGCTGAGGCAGGCGCATGTCGCCTCCGCCTGTCAATTGATCGCCGTGTGCGAAAAAGATACGGCGAATATCCAGATTGCGGTGCTGGCCGGTGCGATAACCCGCCGCGAGCGCCCGCCCGCACTCGAACCCCTGCGCTGTCTGGTTCATATCGTCAGTCTCAAGTGGTGTACCTCGCTGAACAGTCTGGGCGTTCTGGATGGAACCGGATCCGGTTGTATTTCGGTGTCGTTCAACTTCTTCGAAAACAGCGCCCGCGCACTTCTGACCAAACACCCGCTTGACCGGGAACAGATTAGACCGGACGATCCGCGCCAGGTGCATCTTGTCCTGATCGGTGCAAATGACATGGCAGAGGCCATTATGATTCAAACGATCCGCTCGGCCCACTTCGCCAACAACCTGCGCCCGCGAATTACCGTCATCGGCGGGCAGGCCGATCAGGAAAAAAATCTCTTTTACGCCCAGTTCCCGTTTGCGGATAAGGCGGCTGACATCGAGTTTAGAAACGGCCAGGCGCAGGACCCGGATGTGCGACAGGATCTGGCTGAGTGGGCCTCTGACAGCAACCGCCTGATGACGGTGGCCGTTTGCATACAGGAAGAGACGAGTGCCGTCGAGACCGCGCTGACACTGCCGACTGAACTCCGGCAGCATAAAATTCCTGTCTTTGTTCGCCTCGCCGTGGAAAGCGGAATTGCCGGAATGCTGGAATGCATCCAGCAAAAGCTTGAGGTTCGGGCTTTTGGTTCCATTCAGGACGGATGCGACATTCGTGACGGTCTGGATCAACAGGCCAAAGCCTTTCATGCCGATTATCTTGCCGAGGCGAAACGCGCCGGACGTACGGCAGAAAATGATCCGGCGATGCGCCCGTGGGAAAAACTGGACTCAGGATTCAAGGATTCAAACCGTCAGCAGGCCGACCATATTCCGGTCAAACTCCGGGCTGTCGGTTGCGTAGCGGTGAAAGAGGAAGAATCTCCTGACGGCAAAACCTTTGCCTTCACGAACGAAGAAGTCGAACTGCTCGCCCGCATGGAACATGCCCGCTGGTGCGCTGAACGGTTTCTGGCAGGCTGGACGCTCGGGCCTTCCGACAAACCCCGTCAAATCAGCCCCTGCCTCGTGCCCTACGACCAGCTCGAAGACAAGATCAAGGAGTATGATCGGGTAGGGGTTCGGAACATCCCGAAAATTCTCCGGAAACATGTTGGAATGGAAGTGAAACGACTGTAACCATAACAACTGACAAAGAATGATATGAACTGTGAACCGATGCATGCGGGAGAACCTCGTTCACCGAGAAAAAAACGGGCGCTCAACTTCCTTTCGGTGATCGTTATCTTTTACCTTACTCTATTGCATGCGGGGCCCGGATGGTTTCGTGTGGTTAATATCCTGCCTGAGAAGTATCAGGAATGTGGCGCGGTCGATCTGAAAGTTACGCCCGAACTGCGTTATGGTTACGTGTCAGCGCAGCATGGCGCTTTTCTGGTCAAGACACAAAATGGCCCGACGTTCACATCGTATCAACCGAACAACGATTACGAAAAGGTTGAATTCGATTGGATGAAAAAGGATCTTGAGTCGTATCCGCGCCGGGCAAATCTAGAGGCTGTTTTTTACGGAACAGTCTGGGCGTACGCCTTCGTGCTGGTTCCATGGTTAAGATGGAAGATGCAGGGCGTTCGTTGGCCGGGCCGCACCATCCTCAGGGGATTATTCTGGGCCAGCGGATGGGCGCTGATCGCGACACCCCTGATCCTGCTTGATTACGGCGCTTCGCTGTACACCACATGGAATGGTCCCGGAGCCTTGAGCTGGAGCGGCCCCTACTTTGGCACCGTAACGGGCTTTAACGCTGAAACGATCTCGTACCGTACTTTCGTAGAATTCACCGGTGCGCCAGCGACAATTTCCCTGATAAACTGGGTGCCTGAGGGTCTCGATCTTTCAACCCGGGATTATGTATTCTGGAGCGGGATTCTCTTTTACGGCATATTCGGATGTATTCTTGAAGCCGGCGGCAGTACCATACGGGCTTTCATCCGCAGGAAAGAAACGGCGCAGAACAGGAAATCCGGAAACCCTACCGGTACAGAGGAACAAAGCTAAGAGCGAGGAGCATTCGGATGTCGAGCAACTGGAAAACGGTCCGCGTATTCATTTCCTCGACCTTCCGCGACATGCACGCGGAGCGGGATCATCTGGTGCGCTTCGTTTTCCCGCAACTGCGGCAGGAATTGCTGCAATGGCGAATCCATCTCGTGGATGTGGATCTGCGCTGGGGCGTAACCAGCGATCAGGACGCTTCGGAAGTTTGCCGCGAAGTTGTGGATGAATGTCATCCGCGCTTTCTTTGTATGCTGGGCGGACGCTACGGCTGGGTGCCGGACGGAAAACCCCGCTCCATCACGGCCGATGAGGTTCATTACGGGGTGCTGGACCGCGAAGCCACTCAGCGCGGTTTTGCGCATTTCTATTTCCGCGAAGAGAGTTCCACAGCTGCGATGGAGGAAACCACACTGGGCGAATTCCGCGAGCCTCAAGGCAGTGACAGTCAGAAAGCACTGACCAAACTCAAACAGGCCATTGCCGATGCGGGATTAAACCCATTCACCTACCCCGCACACTGGGACAAGCAGAGCCGCCGGTTGATCGGTCTCGCGAAATTCGGCCAGCAGGTTCACGACGATCTGCTTCGCAGTATGAAAGACGACCCCGAACTGCGCGATCGCTTCACGGAGTCCACCGAAAAACCAGATGAGTTCACGGAAGAAAATGCGGCGATGGAAGCGTTCATTGAAGAACGCACTCAACGCTTCGTCCTCGGCAGTCGCAAAACCGTCATGGATGAACTGCTCGCCCATGCAAACAGCACAGGTGGCAATGGCTATCTTTGTCTTGTCGGCACACCCGGCTCCGGCAAATCCGCCCTCCTCGCCCAATTCTCTAGGTCTTTTTCCGACTCATCACTTATCGCTCAAAGCTCATCGCTTCTCATAAATCACTTCGTCGGCGCCAGCGCGGGCTCAACCGATGTACGACGGACCTTGCGGCGGCTGTGTCATGAACTGATTGATGGTGCCGGCATCACCGCCGAGATTCCCGAAGACCCCGAAAAGCTCCGCGCGACCTTTCCTGAAATTCTCAAACAAGCTTCCGAAAAGAAACACGTCGTGATCCTTCTCGATGCGGTCAATCAATTCGATTCGACGACTCAGTTGGATGGACTGATGTGGCTTCCGGAAGAACTGACGGCGAATGTGCGGATCATTCTATCCGCGATGTCAGAAGTCTGCGGTCAGAGGCCTGCAGACGATCCTCGGTCTTCAGTCGTCAGTCCTCTTGACGCACTCCGTCACCGACGAATCCCGCCGAGGGAAATCGCGCTGGAACCGCTCACGGCAGAGGATACCCAAGCCATCATCACGGAATTCCTCCACCGCTACCGGAAGTCCATGACGGACGACCAACGTGCGGCGCTGCTGGCCAAGGCCGATGCCGGCACCCCGTTATATCTGCTGGTCGCGTTGGAGGAACTCCGCACGCTGGGTGTTTCTAGGCAGATTGCCGACAGTCGCGACCAAGAACGGGCCGTCCTCGAATTGATCGCGCAACTGCCGCCGGACACCCGGGGGTTGTTCATCTGGATCCTGAAGCGGCTGGAGGATGACGATGGTTTTCGCAACAGTTCTGGTCAAATAATCGGGTCAAAACTGGTATCTAAGTTTGCCTCGCTCTTGGGCGTAAGCCGTCACGGCTTAAGCCAGCAGGAACTCGTGGAACTCCTGTCGCCCAGTGATGCTAAAGCGAGCCCGCCCATCGAGCCCGATCCTCAAGGCAACGTGGCCGCCCTCATACAACTCCTGCGTCCCTACCTGATGCAACGCGGCGAACTACTCGACTTCTACCATGGCCAGTTCCGGGAGGCGGCGGCGACCTCCTACCTGTCATCTCCGGCTGCCGACCACGATGCACGCCGCGACTTGGCTCGTTATTTTGATGGCCAGACAAACCATGTCGCCTCCGATAGTGCTACTGTTCCGGCCAACCCCCGCAAACTAGTCGAGTTGCCCTGGCAACGACTACAGATGGTACGAGTTTCCCAGGAAGGAAACCTATGGGCCGAATTGGGCCGCGCGATGGATGATCTGATACGACTGTTCACAGATCTTTCCTTTCTTGAATCCAAGACGCAAGCCGGTTTGGCATTTGAACTCTTCTCAGAGTTTACCGCAACTGTCCAGGCCGCGAGACGACGGGGTAGGCCAGACACGCCAGCCTTGGATCTGATAGACCGAATCATGCGCAGCCATGGACAGCGAATTGCTTCCTTTCCAGAAAGTCTTCTGGGAATCATCCAAGGATCGCTTTGTAATGATGCACCATCCAATGATTGGTCAGTGCAGCACTTGGTTTCGAAATGGGAGAAGGCGAAGGTTTCTCCTTGGCTCAAGACTATCTATCGTTCTCAGCGTGCGTGCGCTCAATTGCTGGAATCCCGCCTGAGCGCGCCTTCTGGAGTGCAGAGCCTTTGGTTTGCTGCTCCAGAGAATCTGCTGATGGCCGTCGATAGCGAGGGGGGCCGGACTGCGTGGAACCTTGCGGATCAGAGTCCGATCTCGGTCATTGGTCCAGTCGGTGCGGGCAAGGCGGAATTCTGGCTGGTTGGCTACTCGAACCCGGTGTCTTTTAGAAAGGACGGTTGTGAAGCTGGTTGGAAACACACCAATCACCCCGACTCCGCGTTTGAAATCCAAGTTCTCGAACAGCAGGGGGCGATCTCTCCGGGCAGGTTCTTGGCGGTCGTCGACTTGAGAACAAAGCAACTGCTTGCGAGTTGGCGTCCTCACGGTGACGAGATCGGGGTTCTTACTTTCCTGGGCAACCCGCATCGCTTTGCCACTACAGCGCGCGGCGAAATTGCCGTTTGGGATATTTCATCCCTGGCGTATGAAGGCGCAGCGGCAACCAACTCAAGTTTCCCCGTTTCGGGACACGGTAACGAGGTCAAAGGGATTGACCTGGACCCTTGTGGCGAGCGTTGCATCTCGATCGGGCTGGGCGGTGACTGCCTCGTCTGGAATATCAAGGGTAAGCACGTGGCACAGCAAGTTCGGCTTCACGAACTCTATAGTGGCTACCTCAGTTATGTCTGCTTCCTGCCCGACCACAGGACTGCTTTGGTGGTCCACGATGATATATGCGCCCCCCAGGGCTATTACCTCGTTGATACGGATACTGGACAGTCTCGACCATTACGATTCGAGATCGCGCATCCGCCGGTGCGGATGTTTTCGCGCAATCCCCCGGTAACAGCAGACAGGTTTAAGATTGTCGCGGTTGCCAAAGAAACAGGACGTGTGCTGTGGCGCAATTGCCAGCCGCCGTTTTATATCACCGAAACCAATCTTACCGAAGTGACCTCGGATGGGACAAGCGCAGCGGACTCATGTAGTCGCTATATGCCTGAAAATCCGGTATCGCTCCGGGGAGCAATGCAAATAGGCGATCTACTGTGCCTCTCGTGCTGCGGTCAAATGCTTTTGCGATTCGACCCGCTCACGTGGCAGGTGTTTGTGAAAAGCGGAGACAGTATTGCAGATGAGCTGGGTTTATTGTGGAAAGGGGCCACGACACTCCTGGAATGGACCTTTGACGGTTTAGGTGAGGTGAACTGGTTAAGCGAGGAACAGCCCTCCAAGCGAATCGCGTGGTCGCAAAACGCCAGCATGTCCATAGCGGCAGACAACCATACTGGTACAGTGGCTTTCATAAACCTGGGATGTCCTGAGCCGCGTATTCGGCACGTGGAAGCCCATGCGGGCGAGACCATCGCCTGCGCCATTCGCGCCGATGGTCGTATTGGCGTGACGGTCGGCCGAGACCGGAAGCTGACCCTCTGGGATTGTGCGGACGCGCGGGCCCTGGCGACTTTGCCGCTGGACTTCGTCCCCAGTTGTTGTGCGATATCGGCCGATGGTCGCGTCATCGCCGTCGGAATGCACGGAGGCGAGGTTCTCTTTCTGTCGCCGCAGTGCGTGCCCGATTGTGTAGTACCAACAAGGACCGAGCTTCTGCAGAATGAAAGGGCTGTCCTCACTCGGTTTCGTGTTAGGATGCCGGAAGGAGTCACGGAACTGACGGACTTTGACCTGCTCTTGTCGTTGGCAACCAGTACAGCGTTACAGCCGCCTTTACGGACAGCCGCTCGGGAGCGAATTACCGAGTGTGTAGGCAATCGCTATTGGGAGGATGAGACCCTGCGCCGAGCCACACGCTTTGTCGAGGAACTCGCGCATAGCGACGCGGAGGCCACGGTTCGCGTTGCGGCCACTAACGCTCTTTCCGACCTTGTCTCGCTCGATAAGTTGGCATCCGATGCGAACGCGGAGGTAGCTGGTGCTGCAACGATCCGAAAACGGTTACTTGCCGAAACCATCTGGTTCGTCCGCGTGCGAAGCGTGGACCTGACAGAGTGCCTCGAACTTGTGAACTTGCTGAAGGGATGTTGTGGCGAAGACGTGAAAATGTGCAGCGCAGGTGGCAAGTACTACAACGGGAAATCAATGATTGAGGTTGTCTTCTCTGTTGAACCCGCTGGAAAGCGGGTGGGCTTCGTAATTGATCCCCGAGATGAGGCCACTTGCTTAAGAGCGTTGGCCACTCTGGATTGGCTTGTACGTGCATCACGATGATTACCATGGTGCTACAAGAAAAGGGGTCAGAGGAAAAGGGGACGTTCATTGTATTATATTGATTATCAGCATGATATATTTATATTAACGCAAATTATCTCCGGAGAATAAGGTTGTGCCCAGAACAGCCAGAGTTTTTCAGCATTCCGTTTGCTATCACGTTATGAATCGCGGCGTGAACCGACAGGATGTTTTTTTCGATGATGATGACCGGTAGCGCGCTTATGAGAATGCTGGGGTGGTAGATACGCGCTTTGGCTATTTTCGCCGTTGTGCCCGAAGTTTCATGCGAGGTTTCCGAAGTACTCCTGAGTGATCCTGTTTCCGCATTTCCATCACCCACTCCGTTTCAACCCATTCTTCGCCGCCGCAGGGGAAAGTATGAAGGATGAATTATGAATGATGAAGGGAGTCTCCCGCCGCGAGAAAGGCACCGACCACGAGGAGACCTTGGCCCACCTGACCGCATTGGTGGTACATCTGGAAAACGCCGACAAACCAGATGAAGCTTCCGAATACAGACGCGGGCATGATAGAGTGTCGGAGTTGAGGTGATCAGATAAACTCTGGAGGGCACATAAAACAACCGGGCAAGGTGATCGTGGCGTGTGTGTTCGCATTGCTGCTGATCGGGCTCGTTATGCGAGTTTCGAGAGTGGTGGCGACCCATGCAAATGAAGCCACGATGGAACGGGTCTTTATAGAAACAGCCCCGGCCGTCGCGGGCTGTCTGTTACTGTTCGGACTGGCCTGCGTGCCTGCCGGAAGACTCCGCCGGATCAGTCCGTTCGTTGTGCTGGCCGGATTAGTGATACTTCTGTCTGCCCTTTTTCCCGGGATGCATTTCCCATCATCCGAAATTGCCCTGTTGCTGGTGGTTCTGTTCCTCGCATGGTGGCTGACGAAACTGCACTATCCAGAAGTCACAGATGCGCAACACCGTATCCCCTTCCGGCAGTTTTTAGTGGCGATGGTCTTTATCGGTCTGGAGATGACGCTGCTGTTGCTGCAACCGGATTATCACACCGGCCTGATCGTCGGAATCACAGCGCTGCTTATCCTGTTTCGCGCCGATTGGTATTGGTCGTCCATCATCGTTTGCGCCTACACCCCGGTTTTGATGTTTCCATTCCTTGTCAAACCGCAGCGGTGGATACGTCTCCTGGATTTCTATTCGAGCCGACCCGACAAGTCTGTGCCCGCGTGGGATCTCGGAAGCCTTCTTGCGAATTCCGGCTGGACGGGCGCCGGATTAGGAAGCAGTCGGAATTTCGGAAACTTCCCGGACGATGCCACCGGCAGTTTCATTGCTTCGTTGATCGGCGAGGAACTGGGCGGCATCGCGCTGCTGGGTATCCTGGCCATCCTGATCCTCCTCGTTACAGCACTGGTTCAACTGGCGCGAAAAACCGCCGATCCGTTCGGGAGCTGGCTGGCATCGGGTGTGGCAACGTGGATTACTGCGCTGTCGCTGATTCACTTCGCGGTGCTGGCCCAGTGGTTACCTCTGCGAGCTGTGCCTCTGCCCTTTGTGAGCGCTCAACCCGTAACCCTGTGCGCGCTGATGGCGGCGATAGGAATGGTTCTGAGTGCGACGGCACTGCCGCGAAAGGATACACCATGAAAGGCAGGCATGAACGGGCGTATACAGAAATCGTTTCGGACTCCCGTGCCGTAAATGCCTTTCCAAAGATTGAAAAACAGGAGCTGTTGAATGAGTCTGCTGCATCCATTTCGTGATCACCACAGGAAAGAACTCGGCGAACAGCCATTCCCCTCTGCCTGGTCGCAAATCATAGACCGGAACGTGCCCTGCTGCCGGGGTCTCCACTCGGACGAGCGGGAACGACTGGAAAATTTGATCAAGGTATTCATAGCCGAAAAACATTTCGAGGGGTGCGGCGGCATGACCGTCACCGATGAAATCAAGGTCACAATTGCGGCTCAGGCCTGCCTGCTGCTGCTCAACATCCACCACAACTATTATGAACGGCTGGTTAGCATTCTGGTGTATCCGGAGAGCTTCAATTTTGAACAGGAAGAACAGGGCCTTGCGGCGGGTACTGTATCCGTAATAAATATGCCGGTGTCGGGTCTCTCATCGAGCTGCGGGGTCGTGGTGTTGTCCTGGCCGGACACGATGGCCGGCGCACGGAGACCCGACGACGGGATGAATGTTGTTTTCCACGAGTTCGCCCACCAGCTTGATCAACTGGACGGCACGATGAACGGTACACCCACTCTGGATAGTGCATCCATGTACCGCGAATGGGCGCAGGTGCTCGGTTCGGAATATAAACGTCTGCAGGAAGAAGTTGAGACGAACAGGCCATCCATCATCTCGGACTACGGGGCCACGAAACCGGCGGAGTTTTTCGCCGTGGTGACGGAGCTCTTTTTCGAGCGGCCGGTTGAACTCCGGCAGCAGCACCCTGCCCTGTACGACGAATTCAGAAAGTACTATCGTCAGGATCCTGCCGTACAACGAAGAAACAATCCTGTTTTGAGCTAGCCTGATCTATTCATAATTCAGGCCAGCAGCGTTTTCTGAAAAACTATAGACAGTCCATCTGTATGGAGAAACAGCGGCCTCGCTGTCCGTGGCCGCCGGAGCCGGCGACCCTCCAAAAAACAGGGCTGCATTTCTTTCCAACGCGCTCTAATAACCGCTGACTGGTCATCACTCCGCGTAGATCATTTTTTTGGTCATGCCGCCGTCAGCAACGAAGTTCTGGCCGGTGACAAATCCGGCGGAGAGCAGATAGTCCGCCAGTTCAGCGATATCCTGCGGGATGCCGACCCGTCCGGCGGGATGCTGAAGACGATCAGCCTCGCTGTGAACAGCATTCTCGCGTGTTTCAATCCAGCCGGGACTGATGCAATTGACGCGCACATCCGGCCCGAGGCTGACCGCCAGCGCGTGCGTCAGCGCCACGACGCCGCCTTTCGAGGCCGCGTAGGCTTCGCTATCCGGCTCCGACATCAGAGCGCGGGTTGAGGCAATATTGACAATAGTCCCATTCGTTTGACGTAAAAACGGCGCGGCGTATTTGGCCATCAGAAAATATCCGGTCAGGTTGATTCCAAGCACGCGGTTCCACTCCACCAGCGAAAGGTCTTCGACCTTAAATTTTTGAGATGTCCCGACCCCGGCGTTGTTGATTAGCGCATCAACCCGGCCAAAGCGTTCCATCGTTTTTGCTACGGCCCGCCGGGCGGTTTCTTCCAATGACGTGTCGCCGCAAACGGTTTCCAGCCGGTCGCCGGGAGCCATTTCTTGAATATCCACGGCCGTCACATTCCAGCCCTGCGACAAAAAATGCTCCACGAGCCCGCGCCCGATGCCCTGTGCTCCGCCTGTAATGAGTATTGTTTTCATGATTATTTTCCGATGCAGAAACGAGAGAAAATGTTGTTCAGCAATTCGTTGTGATAGACGCGGCCCGTAACCTGACCGAGCGCCTCAAGAGCGGCGCGTAAATGTTCCGCCGCAGTAGCGGCACCCGGTTCGCCCTCTTCGGCGATTCGGGCACGGGCCTGAATCAGCTCGGTTCGCGCACGTTCGAGCAGGTTGCGGTGTCGTTCGGAAATTACAGCATGTGCCGGAGCATCCAAATTTACGCCCGCTTCAAGTTTTTCGGCAATGGCCTCTTTCACTTGAGCCACCCCGACACCTGTAATCAAAGAGGTTTCTACTATTTGAATATTCGTTATTGGATATTGGATATTGGTTATTTTCCTGTCGGCTTTATTTAAAACAACAACCGTGCGAGAGGGATTTAATTTGGCAAGATGTGCGATGTCTTCGGCTGAAACCGGCGCGGATGCGTCGATGAGATAGACCGCAATGTCGGCGGCGGCGGAATGGGCGTGCGTGCGGCGGATGCCCTCCTGCTCAATCCGGCATTCGGTTTCACGCAGTCCGGCCGTATCGAAAATCCGCAGCGGCACACCGTCGAGAACCAGCGTTTCTTCAATGATATCGCGCGTGGTTCCGGCGATATCCGTTACAATCGCACGATCGGCGCCGAGCAGCGCGTTGAACAACGTCGATTTGCCGGCATTGGGGCGGCCCATGATGACAACGCGCGCTCCTTCGCGCAGCAGGCGGCCTTCATCCCAGGTGGCCAGCAGATTTTCCAAATCCCGGAAACATTGATCCAGTTTTTTTCCAAGGACAGGAAACACGTCATCCGGCAGCTCGTCTTCGACAAAGTCGAGCGTGGTTTCAATATCGGCGGCGGTTTCCATCAGACCGTCGTAGAGCGCGTTGAACTGTTTGCTGAGTCCGCCTTCAAGCTGTTCAAAGGCGGCCCGGGCGGCGCGGTCGCTTTGCGCATGAATCAGATCGGCAACAGCTTCAGCTTGGACCAAGTCCATTTTCCCGTTAAGGAAAGCGCGTTTCGTGAACTCGCCCGGCTCGGCCATGCGCGCGCCGGAATCGAGGCAGCGGCGCAGAATTTTTTTCAGGACAACCGGCCCGCCGTGCCCCTGAATTTCGACGGTATCTTCGCCGGTATAACTGCGCGGAGCCCGGAAAATCAGGCAGAGCGCTTCGTCGATTTCGATGCCATCCGCATCCAGGACTTTTCCATGCAGAAAGGTTCCGCCTTTAGCAGATGACGGCCGTTCCAATGATTGGAAAATCTCGTCGGCGATTTTCCAGACCATGGAACCGCTGACGCGGACGATCCCAACCCCGCCCTGTCCGGGCGGCGTTGCAATGGCGGCGATGGTGTCGGTAGCGCTCATTAAATTCTTCACCTGGAAAATCTACCATTTCTGCGCAGCAAAAAAAGGATGTTTAGATTCTTCGATAAAAGAATCTATCATTTCTGCGCAGCAAAAAAAGCTGCCTTGGTTTCGGGATGTTCCGGGTTTTCCGTGGTGTCCTATTTTTCTTCAACAGACAGCTCGATGTTATCGAAATAGACTGTGCCAGCCATGTTCTCACTGGCAAAAAGTCGTAATACTACCGAGGTGTGATCCCCGCTGTTAAACGTGCCTTTGTGTTGAGTCCATCCGCTGTTCGCAGACGAAATCACAACCTGCGCCTGCCCGTCCCCGTCAAATACATCATCGGTATCGAGAACGACCGTGCCAGCTTTGAGATCCTCCGCGTTGTACCAGAAGCTAATGGAATAGGTTGTGTTGGTTTCGATCGCCATGGTTTTTTTCATCGGAGCACACGGCCCCGCGACTTGCAGAGATCGGCGGCCATGCGCAGCCTTATTGGTTGTCACCGACATGTCCTTGGCGAGATCCCAAAACATGACGGTGTCCCCGCCGAATTCAAAGGAGCCGTTCAGCACCAGATTGTGCGGAGCGTCTTTCGGGAGTTCATTCACCGCGATGTCAAAACGCTGCGTAACCGTCTGCGTTCCGGCGCTGACTTGAAGGATGACCTCATGCGTCCCGATGTCTTCGCGTCGCGGCGTTCCCCGCAGCACGCCGGACGGTGAATAAAAATGGAGCCAGGCCGGAATTTTTATGCCGCTGTAAACAACCTCACCTCCGTCCGGGTCCTGCGCGGTCAGCGTGTAGATATAGGGATGATCCTCTTCAATATCGGTTCCGGGCCGCGATAAAATCCCGGGCGCAGCGTCCGCCTGATCCGGATCAGGGAGCGGGCTGCCGGTTTTACACAGACGGAAAATCTGATGATCCGTCATGGCATAGTCATAGACCGCCGCCGATTTCATTTCGCCGGTGAATCGGGGCGTGACCTTATAGGCGGGATAGCCGACGTTCATAAACGATGCCCGCTCTGCCGGGAAGGCGCTCTTGAACATCAGGGCCGCGCTCTGTTTGAGTTTTCCGTCCAGATAGAAATGAACCGTGACGGGCAGCATCGTGAGAGCGATATGATGCCACTGATTATCCTTGAGTTCTGCGGCCTTGAACTTCGCCGTTCCGACCCAGCCAACATCTAAAACCAGCTCGTCGCCTTCCAAATACAGGATCATCGCGCCTTTATCCCACCTCTCGCCCTCATCAGGGAGAAGGCTGAGCAGTGTTCCGTTTGTATCGGTTTTCATCCACACGGACCACGTCATCGATTTGGCCCGCCGGATGGCTTCGCGCGTTTTAATTTTGATCCGCTCATTCACGTCATATCGGCCAATCCATTGTGCAACCGGGTCGCGGACTGCGATTGGCGCCCGCACTTTCAGCGGCTCCCGCCAGCCGCCCCAGGTGTCCGGCTTGCAGAGTTCTGCCGCCGGAGCGGTGAATTTTTTATCCGGTTTGGCCCCGCTGATCGTAAATTCGACCGGTCTCACCGATTCAAGTTCTGCCCAGATCACCAGCGTATCGGTGCCGTCCGTATCGACGAATGTTCCCTGCCGGATATCCGCGGCTTCCGCCCCGGAAATTTTCACGTCCGCCTTGCCGGTGTGTCCCCAGTTTTTGACGGAGAAGCAGATGTTGACGATCGGATGTTCCTCATGCGCATTCACCCGAACGGTCATTTGACCGTCCCTGGCCACGAGCGGATAGTCGCGTTTCGCTTGGTCATATCCAATCGCCTCGCATCCGGACACGGCCTGAATCCCGGGAGCCTGCGCCCAGGATTTGGTGAGTTTGATCAACTCCTCCGGCCCCATCCGGCTCATACCTTCCAAAAACAGCTTGCGCTTATACGGGGTGTCGCTGTTCCAGACATCCTGCTCCGTACCCTCGAAATGGGTCAGCGAGCTGTGCGCGGTCCGGTCCGGAAAGCTGGCGTAGCGTCCGTCGGACGGCATCTGCGCAACCGGCCAGTGGTTCCACGAAGGGAACACCGAATACGGGGTGACTTCACCGCTGTACACGCCGCCGCTCGTTTTCACGCCGCCCGCGATGGTAAAGGGATCGTACTCGCCTTTGTATTGAATTTCATGAGCCCGAACCCCGGAGTAATTGACGTTTTTAGGCGGACCGTTGGTCCAGGAATACCGTCGGACTTCGCCTTCGAGCGTAGTAAGTTCCAGCGCGGGATCGACCTCGATCACGCTTTCCGGATGCTGATCCGGTCCGGTGATCACCATGCCTTCCTGAAACTCATGGTAGCTGCTGCAATCGCTCCAGACCCGCGCCTCTTTGACGGCCACTCCGTCCGGGTAGATAGTATAGCACCAATCGCCCCAGTCGCCCCAGCCCGTCATGGAATCAAAATTTGCGATGGTGTGTTTTACATCCACCAGCGGATAGCGCCATTCAATCACAGCGCGGGCCGGCGTGTTTTCAATAATTTTCGCGTGGTTGGAAAACGACTCCTTATCGGACATCGGCTCCATGCATCCTTCGCCGCCGGAGCGGCTCCAGGTTTCATTAAACTCGTTGCTGTACCATTCGCCCAGCTCATTCACGAGCATGGGAATAAAACAGGTGCCGCGCCAGAACACAAAACGGGTTGGATGTTTGTCAAACTCGACCACCACATCCGGATGTGCACCGAACCGGAACAGGCCGTCCCACGTATCATAAAACTTCAGATGCGTATAATAGGCGCCGAACTTGCCGGTATTCAGCCCGGCGGGAAGAACGCGCTGCTCCAGATCGGGATTCTGACACAACTCCGGCTCCGGTTTGAGCAACGCATAGGACTTTGCAATCAACGTTGGACTCAGCGCATCATCATAAATTCGGACTTCATCAATCAGTCCGTCGAACGAAAACTGTCCCTCAAAGGTGCTGGCGCGAACCGGATCGGAGGGGCGCATAACTTTTCCCTGTCCGATCTGAACCGGCGCACGGCTGACCGACAGGTCTCCGCTGACCGCATTCGTCTCCCCGCTGAGTTCTCCGTTCACAAAAACCCGCAGCAGCCCGCTCCTTTTTTCGTACGTCCCGGCCACGTGAACCCACTGCCTGCGCTCCAATTGCGCCGATGAATCAACCCGGTAAATCTGACCGTCAATGTTCACGCACATTCTGACGTGCCCGTGCGGGCCGATCCCGAGATAATAACTTTCTTTGTGACCCTGTTGAATCACCGGAGCCCAGTTCCAGGGATACGCCCCGATCGCAACCCATCCTTCCAGTGTAACGGATCCGGTGATCGCCGGGGCCGACTCCGCCGGCAGGCGAACCACACTGTGATACCCGTCGAACGCCAGCACGGTTCCGGAAATGCCTTTTTTCCAATACGTTTTACCGCCTGCCACCGCACATAGACTTTCGCCGATTTCTTCCCGCGTGATGTCCCCTGCCCCTTCATCAAACCGCCAATTTGCAACCGGTTTTGCAACCGAGTTTGACTTTACCGGATTCCCGGCAACGACACTCGCCTTGCCCGACGCAGGCAATCTCATTATCTCTTTAAGAACTGAAACGTCGCCACTATCCGCCGACCGCACGACTCCCTTTCCGCTCAACTGACAGCTATGAAACGTCACACTCTCCGGATTACTCCAATCGTCAAGCTTCTCGGTTCCTCGCCGGAACGCACGTGTCAACGTGCCATCCGGTTTAAGCATAAAATACTCATCGACAAACCGGGCGGGATCAACCGGATCTTTGACCGTAAGGTCACCCGCATTGACGGCGTTATAATGCGGATTCGTTCCTTCAAACTTCGGAAGATAGCGCCAGTGAATCACCGCCCGCTCCGGCGAGCTCTCAATGATTTTCACAACCGAATAGGTGTTTACATTATCCGGACGTTCTTTCGGGCCGTCACCGGAACGTTCTGTCAGTTCATCCAAAAAGAATTTCCGTCCGTTCACGTCCCAGTACGGCAGATAACTTGACCCGCGCCAGAACACCAGCCGTCCATTGTCCGGGCCCACATCACGCACAACGATATCGGCGTACGGGCCGGTACGGGAAACTTTTTCAAACGCCTCGCCGGAATCAATCTTTGTGTAGTAAGCGCCAAATTCGGCGGCGGCATGTCCGGCCAGAATCACAAGTGCCATGCCGAACATCAGACCCCGTCCGCATCGCGGCAGCTTGAACCATTCCTTTTTCTTCACAACAAACTCCTCTCAACAGTGCGCGTATTAAATCACAGTGTACAAGCGCAGCCAACGCCACATACGAAAAAACAATTACCGGAAACAAAGGAACCACCGACTCCCTGTCCGTGGCAAAAATAAATTCTTACCTGCGTTTGCCAATGCAGATCAAAGCTGCGGAACCGCCTGCATTTTGGACGGGGATGAGCCAAATGCGCTCACTGTTCCATCATCCGCGCCAACAACAATCATTCCGCCGATTAATGCAGGCGAGCTGATTTCATCGCTGATTTGTTTCGACCACAACTTCTGTCCGTCCTTCAGACTCAGCAGGTAGAGCACACCGTCTGCGGAAACGGCAACCTGATTCTGCGCCACGACCGGCGAGGTCGGCAGCCCGCCGGTTTCAAAGATCCAAAGCGTTTTCCCCTGCTCGCGATCAACCGCATAAACGAAACCGTTGTCAGACGAATAGATCACCTGATTCTGCGTTACCGCCGGAGTGGAAAACGTTTGATCCATCGACTCGCGGCTATTCCAAACCATTTCACCGGTTGCCGCATTCGCACAAACCAACTGCCCGTCGCGCGCACCGGCAAAAGCCAGGTCGCCTGCGATTGCCGTGCCGCCCGCCACCTGCGCGTCGCCGCCGATCTCAATATCGCGCAGACGTGTTCCGTCCGCCGTCGAATAAACATGCAGTGCCGACAGGCAACTGCCGAAAACAACCCGTCCGCCGCCGATACCCGGCGAGCCGTCGGCCCGCCCGACTCCATCGGTTTTCCACAGGCGGAGGCCTGTTTTACTATCCACCGTGTGCAGCGCACCCTCCGATTGATCCAGTACAACAACCGCACTCATTTCTTCTCTTTGCGTCTTCGCGTCTTCGCGGTCAAAAGTCTTTTCGCCCGCAATAACATTCGGCGAACCGGTAATGATCCCGCCGGTTTCGTAACGCCATTTTTCCTCGCCGGTTTCTGCATCGAGCGCAATCAATGTGCCGCGTGATGTTCCGGCAAACACCAGCCCGTCCGCACAGAACAGCGGCGCATCAAACTGAACCGGCATCTCGGCACCGGCATCATTGGTACGCGTGAACCCTTTTTTCCAGCGTTCGGAACCGGTCAGATCGAGCGCAATCACCTGTCCCTTTTTCGCCGTGAAAAAAATCCGCTCGCCGTCCGACACCGGCGTGGCATAAACCGCGCCGCCGGCATTATAGCGCCAGATCAGCTCCGTCTGATCCGGCAGCGACATCCCGGAAACGCCGCGCAAATCCGCCCCGCCGTGATAAGTGTTCCAGTCCGCATGCACCGGCGAAACAAAACAGACAAACAAAACAGCCGCCAGAGTTGACCGCAAAAACAATCCGCGGCAAAAATTTAAATCAAAATAATTTGGGTCAAAATCATGGGAGGCCAAGAATACTGCATGAATAGAAATTATTGCCACTTCGTTGCTCCACATTCGTTGAGCCCAGCTCGACTTCGTCTCGGTTCTGTCCTTAATTGTTCTGATCATATTCTCCTGCTTCCCATCTTTGCGCCGTTGCGTCTTCGCGGTCATCATTCATCTCATCTACATTCTTTAAGCCGGATCTACGGGCGAATACGCCCTAAGTTCCGGCTCTACTCAGTACTGCCGGAACTCAGCCGTATCCGGCGTGGGTCCGGCAAGTTTCGTGTAAACCGAAATCATTTTTTGCGCCATCGTTTCGACACTGAAGTTTTTCATTACCGACTCGCGTCCGGCCTGCCCGAGCCGCCGGAGCTGTTCGGGATTCGTCAACAGCCAGTTCAATGCCTGCACCAAATTCTCATACATCACGCCTCCGCCGGTCGCCGCGATCAGTTCGGGAAATGCACCGGCTTTCGGCTGGACCACCGGCACGCCCGCCGCCATCGCTTCAATCATGTACGTTCCAAACGCTTCGCCCCGTTCAACCGGCACACATAAAATCGACAACGATTTCAAAAAGGCCTGACGGTTCTCTCTGCTGAAATCCTCGATAAACTCGGCATCGTTCTCCAGTCCGGCTTTCGCCAGTTTTTTCCGAAGTTTGGAAACATAGGCCCAGTCGTCGCCGACCGCTCCGCCGATCGCACGCAGTTTTAGACCTTCCATGCCTTGGAACTTTTTCAACTCAATGAACGCATCCACCAATTTTCCAAGTCCAAGAGACTCATTCATCCGCGAAAGAAACCCGATCACCGGCGGATTTAAATCGAGCGACGCCGGTGCATAACCTGTTAAATCGATGCCGATATGGACCACGTCGATTTGATCCCTCGCAATCCTCAGCCGCTCGCTCATCCGGTCGGCGAACCAGCCGCTCACAGCGACAAACCGATCGACGTCCTTACACCGCGCCGCGATGGCATTCCAGCAGGCCTCGGCATGGGGCGAACTTATGGAATCCAGCCATTCATTTTCGTCCTGCAGCGAACAGATCACCGGAACATTCAAAGCGGACTTAATCTCCGCCGCCAGCCCGATCAGCAATGCATTGGAGAGCTGCACCGCATCCGGCTTTTCATTTTCTTTCAACCACTGAATGAGCCGCTCCACTTCCTTGCGCTGGTTACCGTCCGAGCCCTCCAGCATCGACAGCGTCATCGGACCGAGCCCGGCGGCGGAGGTTGTGCCTTCCATTTTTGCCGCACGTCGCAACATCCATTTCGAATCGAACAGGCGGTCGAGCCAGCGCGGGGTTTTGCGGAATAAAGGAATTTTCTGCTGAAGCCAGACATTGATCCCGCCGAAAAAAACCGGTGTATCCTCCGGGACGGGGTTTCCGTCAGTAAACATCGGCAGATACATCGGGACCATCACCACCTCAACGCCCCGCCGACGCAGTGCCTGAATCAGCGCGATGTCGCGCATACAGTTCTGACAGTAAAACGTACCGCCCGAACCGGGAACGATGTGGACGACTTTCATATTGCCGATTTCCGATTTAAGATTGCCACTGCGTTGCCCCGCATTCGCGGTGCCCAGCTCGACTTCGTCTCGGTTGCCGATTGCTGAATGGATTGTGCTTCCCGGCTTAAATTTTCTTCCGCATCACGAAACGCCAGTGCGCCGGTCGGGCAGGCGGCGACGCATTCGGCCGCAGCGGCCCGCAGTCCGTTCTGCAATAATTCACCGAACGGGACCGTCACCTTTGTTTTAAACCCGCGTCCGCTAAACGCCAGCCCGAATTTCTCGCCGGAACATCCGGTGATTTGAATACACAGCCCGCACTTGATGCACTTACCCGGCTCAAAAACAACTGTTTCCTCATGGCCAATCAACTGAACATGCCCGTGCTCCTCTGCTGCAAACTCCCACTGATCCGCACCATACTTCTCTGCATACGCACGCAGCTTGCAGCTTTCCGGCTTCCGGCAGTCGCAGTGCAGGCACCTCCGGGCTTCCGTTTGAGCAGACAGGAGTGTCTGCCCCACGGGTGGAGCAGACACTCCTGTCTGCTCATCGGTCGAACAGTTTTTCATCAGCTCCTGCAACTCGCTTGGACGCGGCTTGCCGATTTTAGAATCAAAGCGGGCCGGCACCGTTTTTCCGGCCAGCTTCAGTGCGGCCTCCTTGCCGTTGGCCACCGCCTTGACCGCCAACTTATGTTCCTCCGGCGTAACAACCGCATCAAAGCCCTCGACCGGCGGAGTAGACTTCAGTTTAAACTCGATTCCGGCGGACTGAAGAGAGCGTATTTCGGCATCGAGAATTTCCGGAGGCAATGCGGGTTCCCCTCGCAATGAACCGCCCGCAACCGGCTGTTCGTCAAATATCGTACAGTCATAGCCCAGCAGCCGCAGATTCCAGGCGCAGGAAAGTCCCGCCG
>JALOTS010000120.1 GCA_025457785.1 Pontiellaceae bacterium
ACCGAATTGATGGGCCGCGGCATGATTCACGGTTCGTGGGGTACGCCCTGCGTCGGAATGGTGAACGGAAAAATGCAGATCCTGTTCGGCGGCTGCGACGGGGTGATCTACGGATTCGACCCCGAACCGGAGCTTGTTCCGGGCGAAGTCGGTAAGTTGAAGAAAATCTGGTCGTTTGATCCGAATGTTCATCTGAACACCTACCGCCGCTACGAAATTTTCGGTGCACCGGTCTGCGTGGATGGAAAAGTCTATGCCGCGATCAGTGACGACTGGACTCATCCCAAAGATCCCGGAATCCTTGTCTGCATTGATGCCTCCGGCGAGGGAGATATCACGCAGTCCGGACTGGTCTGGCAATACCGGGATATCGGTATTTCCGAGGGGGCGGTTTCGATTTCCGGAGGACTGGTTTATGCCGCTGACCTCAACGGACGGATTCACTGCATTGATAAAGACACCGGGGAAGCCTGCTGGGTTCTGAAGACCAAGGGGGCGTTTCGGGCGAATACGGTCGTGGCCGACGGAAAGGTTTATGCAGGAAACAGCAAGGGAGAGTTTTATGTTCTCAAAGACGGCAGAGAATTGGAAATCCTGCATCAGACCCGGTTCCCGCAGGGCCTGAGCGGTTCCTGCGTTGTGGCCAACAAAAATTTGCTTGTGCCGGCAGGTGATACACTTTATGTTTTCCGCTAATTTTGAAAGGAATTAATCATGAATGACTGCTGCCGGAAAATGATTGTTCAGGACCGCATCGCACTGAAAAAAGGACACGGCAATTTGCCCTATTTTGAGCTTCGTTTTAACGGTGCCGAGGCGCATGTCTATCTGCATGGCGCTCATGTTCTTCACTACCAGCCCGCCGGACAGGCTCCCGTGCTCTGGCAGAGCAAGTCCAGTCATTTTGAGCCCGGCAAACCCATTCGCGGCGGCATTCCGGTCTGCTGGCCCTGGTTCGGCCCGCATCCCGAAGATCCCAGCCAGCCCCTTCACGGAGTTGCCCGTCTGGTCGAATGGGAGCCGGTTCAATCCGCTGCAACCGGCAAATCAACCTCTATCACTCTGAAGCTCCCGGATTCCGCTTATCCGGATGCCTCATTGCAGCTTACGGTTGAGCTCAGCGATCATCTGGGTGTAACGCTGACAACCACCAATAAGCGTGATACCGAGCTGAAAGTCACCAAAGCCCTTCACTCCTATTTCTCTATTCAGAATATTCACGACGTAACCGTCACCGGCCTCGAAGGACAGCGCTATATCAACAAACTCTTGCCCGACAAATCCCTTCAGACTCAAACCGGCCCCATCTCTTTCGCCGGAGAAACGGAACACGTCTATACGAACACGCCGCACGACTGTTCCGTGATTGATAAAGCACGTAAACGCCGGATTCATATCCGCAAAAAAAACAGCCTCTCGACCGTGGTCTGGAATCCCTGGGTTGAAAAAGCCGCCCGCATGCCTGATTTCGGCAATGAAGAGTTCCGGGAAATGGTTTGCGTGGAAACGGCCAATATCTGTTCGGACTGCATCGTACTGCCTCCGGGGCAGAAACACGCGATGCACCTGCAAATCCAGGCCCAGCCGATCTGACCCGACTTGATCAGTGACCCGAACCGTTAAATTAACAAAGGATGAATGATGACAGCAAAACAGAATAAATTTCTTAAAACCCTGGCTCTTTTTCTGCCGGGTATTTTCGCCGTAGGATCCAATATCGGCACAGGCAGCGTAACCACCATGTCAAAGGCCGGAGCGGATTTCGGCATGCAATTGCTTTGGACAATCCTGCTGTCCTGCTGCGCGACCTACTTCATGATCTGCATTTACGGAAAATTCGCTCTGGTCACCGGCCAAACGGCGCTGCAGGCTTTCCGTAAGCACATCCACCCGGCCATGGGCATCTTTTTCATCGTTGCTCTGACCGCAGCCGTCAGCGGCAGTATGGTCGGAGTGATGGGGATTGTTGCCGATGTCTGCTACGTATGGTCAATGAAGGCCGTTGAGGGCGGTATCCACCCGATTTTCTTTGCCGCCTTTTTCATCTTTTTGGTCGATTTTGTTCTGTGGCGCGGAAAAACCCAGTTCTTTCAGCGGGCGCTGGCCGTTACCGTTTCGATTATGGGGATCAGCTTTCTGATCAACGTGTTCCTCGTGCCGCCCCCTATGGGCGAGGTCATTAACGGATTGATCCCGAATCTGCCGAAAGAAGCCGTCGATAGGGGCGGGCCGTTTATGGTGATCGCCGGCATGGTCGGAACAACCGTTTTCTCCGGAATGTTCATCATCCGTACCACACTGGTCAAAGAGGCCGGCTGGACCATGGAGCACTTTAAACACCAGCGCAATGATGCCGCCGTTTCCGCCACGTTGATGTTTCTGATCAGCACCGCCATCATGGCTGCCGCCGCAGGCGCGCTGTATGCCAACGATATCAAGCTCGACAAGGTTTCTCAAATGCTCGGCCTGCTGGAGCCGCTGGCTGGAAAAATGGGCGCGGCAATTTTCGCCTTCGGGATTATTTCCGCCGGGGTCGGCTGCTCCGTTCCGAACATTCTGATGCTGCCGTGGCTGATATGCGATTATAACAACGCTCCCCGCGATATGACCCTGACAAAATACCGTATCATGATTGTGCTTTTTTCGCTGCAGGGGTTGGTCGTTCCGATCGTCGGCGGGAAACCGATTCTGGTCATGGTTGTCTCTCAGGCGCTCAGCTCGGTTCTTCTTCCGATGACAACGCTCTGTATTCTCTATCTTACCAACCGCAAGGATTTGATGAAGGAGCACGTCAACAAGATCGGCGCCAACATTATTCTGGTTTGTATTCTTATATTGGCCCTTTTCAACGCGTTTACAGGACTGAAGGGTGTTATTGCTCTGATTAAAAACCCGCCCGCGGTGCATGCTCCGGCGACACCGGGCAAATAAGTTCCATTCATTCAACGAAGCCGGCGCTCCGCGTCGGCTTCGTTTTTCAAAAACAAATCTCAGTGCGCCCAGGCGCAAAAAAACAGAACTCACAACAGGAGAATAAACATGAACGTTCCGTATATCCTCTTCTTAGAACCCAACCGCGTCTGGAGGACCTATCCGGGCGGAAAAAAACTCGACATCATGGAAGGCAAGGTGAATCCCCAGGACGCCCACTTCCCGGAAGACTGGATCGGCTCCACCACCCGTGCAGTCAACAAAGGCCGTGAGGATATCGTCGAAGGGCTTTCCAAAGTCACCATCGACGGAGAAACACTGACGCTCAAGGAACTCTGCGAAAAATATCCGGACATAACGCTCGGGGCGTAACATGTAGCCAAATACGGAGCCACCACCCAGTTCCTGCTCAAGTTTCTGGATTCTGCCATCCGGCTGCACATCCAGTGCCACCCGACCATTCCGTTTGCGCAAAAACACCTCAACAGCAATTCAGGCAAAACCGAAGCCTATGTCATTCTCGGCATTCGCGACGAAGTCAAAGAACCCTACATCTATATGGGCTTCCAGCATCCCCCGAAACCCGAAGAGTTCAAACGGATGATTGAAGCGCAGGATACAGCGGCCATCCTCGCCTGTTTCGATAAAATCCCGATCAAACCGGGCGATGTCTTCATGGTTCCCGGCGGTATGCCGCACGCCATCGGCGAAGGCGTTTTCATGATCGAAATCATGGAGCCGACCGACTTTGCCGTCCGCATCGAATTTGAACGCGGCGGCTACGTCCTGCCGGAAGCCTCGCGCTTCATGAACCGGGGTGTCGATTTCGCCATATCGATGTTCAACTACGATCCCGCGCCGATTGATCTCATCAAGGAGAAGTTCTTCTGCTATCCGAAATTGGTCGGGAAGCAGAACGAAAGTACCGAAGTCGCCCTGGTTGACAAAGACAAAACTCCCTGCTTCCGCGTCCACCGGATCGAGGTAAAAGACCGCTACGTGAAAAAGGCTGACAGCTTTTACACCGGCATTGTTTCGAAAGGATCAGGAACCCTCCGGATCGGAAACGAAACATACCCGCTCAAGCAATATACGAAGTTTTTCGTCCCGTTCCAGACGGGGGCCGTCACCTTTGAATCCGAAACCGGCATGGAAATCACCGCCACCTTCCCGCCGGCATAATCAAAAATATTGAAAAAAAGAAAAACCCCATTCGTAAGAAGCGGGGTTTTTTGTTATTCTTCCGCCGATGAAAAATGATCCACAGTTTGATTTCTGGTATGCGGTGAATAATACCGAAGTGGTTTCGGCTCCGGAGCGCCGTCTCGAAACCTTTGGTACGACGCTGGTAAACTATCATTTGGTAACGGAACTCATGGACTCGGTCAACAAAGTCCGCGTGCGTGTCGGAAAGCTCAAAGCCTTCCGTCCCGAAATTGTTATGCCGGCATCGATTGACGAAATGATGCTCGATGGCTTCGGCCATGACGCGCGAAACTATGCCGACTGGCTTCATAAACATGCGCAGGAAATGCAGATTTTAAAATACGGCTTCAAGGTGCAGAAACAGGAAATCCATGATTACATTCTGACCGACTCGCTTGAAACGGTTGTAAACCGCGTGAAAAGTGAAGTTTTAGAACAGGGCGACCCGCTGGGCGCTGTGCTGGTCGGGGTGGACCGTCCCTGGGAAGTCTGCCTGCTCAAACTCATGGTGGAATTGGTGCAGCATTCGGTGGCCGCCAACATTCAGGACATCCGCCAGTTGCAGCGTGATCACAAAACGCATCTGCATCAGCAGATCGAACAGGCCTTTCTGGCGGCATCACGCGACAGCTCCAAGATTCAGGAACTGGCGGATATCTTGAGAAAAAACGGGATTTTTGAGCACTATGAAGACCGGTTCTTTTCGGTTGTGCGGACTTCAAAATAAAAACCGATTCTGTGCATTGACACGTAACGGCGAGTTCTATACTTTCTCGGTTCACTTTTCGGGCGTTTAGCTCAGTTGGTTAGAGCGCTTCCTTGACATGGAAGAGGTCAACAGTTCGAGTCTGTTATCGCCCACCATCCTTAAATTCTCCCATCGGGGCGGTGGTTGGGTGTTGTATGTTTTTCCTTATCCGTCCCGGACGCGAAGCCTTTCGCACGGCCCTTGAAACCGCCATGCCGCGAATGATCACCGGCGGGGCAGGGGAACGCTCCGATCCGGTCAGAGCGGTACAGGAACCGGCACCGGCCGCGCCCCAACTCAAACCGGAAGAACCGGTCAAAAAGATCAAAGAACCTGCCGCCATCCTCGCCGCATGAGCAGTGAGGTTTGAAAAAAAATCGCATCCTCAAAAAATATATCCGGTTATCTTTCGAATAAAAACAAATGAACAGGGAAGTTGGTTGATTTCGGGTCAGATAAGGTTATCGATCCTCAATCTGATTCCACTGATGCGATAGATATCCGAATTCCTGAAAGCTTTATTTTTCGGAAGATGCATTTTCTTGCAAGCCGCGCGCTGACTTCGTATTCTGCCGCAGTAAAGGGGGTTCGCATGAAACTGAAAAATTTCCTGCCGGCGCTGGCTGCTGTCGGCTCTGTTGTTCTGGGAGAAACAGAGATTAAGATCGGCGACCCGGTGTCGCTCGTGCTGACAACGTTAGGCGAGCCGCAGGGAATCGCTGAAATGAACGGGACCACGTTCTACGTGTACGATGGCGAAAATGTTGTGGTCAAGGATGGAAAAGTCATCAGCCTTCCCGAAAATTTTGTGTCAACTGTTCAGCGTAAGCGGGCCGATAAAGAAAAGAACCGGAAAAATGAAATCAGCCGGATCGAATTTGAGGCCGCGCAAAAAGCGAAGGGGCTGGTTTTGTATAAAAACCAGTGGCTGACCCCTGACGAACTGGCTAAGGCAAAAAAGGGTAATGATGACGTAATAAAGCGGGCCAAGGCGGCGCTGGATATGGCCAACTTTCTGAATGGAGGAGTGCGTTATGCTGACATTGTTTGTTCCCCCGAAAAGTATTTGGGGGGGGCAGAACATGTTCTGCGGGGCAGGTTTTGTACTGTAAACAGTGACCGCAAGTCCTTTGAAATAACGCAAGGCAATTGCAGCATCGAGGTGAAATACTCCCGTCTTCCGAAGGAGAAGACAGCCCAGCTTCTGAAGGAGGCGCCATATTCCGGAACCCCTGTTGAGGTTCGGGGCGCCGTGGTCAAACACGCGGACGCGGAGAAATATTATATTGATGCAAAGAGCGTCTCGTTTTATACGGCGCCTTAAGATGACAGAGGGTTTTAAAGCTGCACTGGCGTCTTCCCGGAAGTTACTGCTTGCGGAGCTGCGGCCTGACGGCTGCTGGGAAGGCGGGCTGTCGAGTTCCGCGCTGGCAACGGCGGTTGCATTGTTTGCATTGAAGCTTTCCGGCCAAACAGAGCGGGCGGGGCGCGGGTTCCAATGGCTGGAAGCGCATCGCAATGCTGATGGTGGCTGGGGTGACAGTCCGGAGAGTCCGAGTAATTTTACAACGACACTGCTGTGTCGCTGTGTGCTGGGCGAAGAGATCGGTGCGCCGCAGGAGGTGGTTCAGGCCATCCTGAATCATTACGGCGATGACCGCACTTTTTCGGTTCCGATTTTGACGATGTGCATGCTGTCGGGAAAGCTGGGCGATGACTGGTCGGTGATTCCGCAATTGCCCTTTGAGCTGGCGGCCGTTCCGCACCGGTTTTATAAAATCATCCGGATGCCGGTGGTCAGCTACGCGCTGCCGGCGCTGATTGCAATCGGGCTGGTGCGGCATGTGAAGCGGCCTTCATCGGCCGCCTTTTTTCGGAATGC
>JALOTS010000346.1 GCA_025457785.1 Pontiellaceae bacterium
TTGGGGCACGAAAGCCGACCAGTTGCCGCCCGCGTTTGAATCCATCCATCAATACACCGAAGCAACCAGGCCGCATCCGCAACTGGCGACGGAGAGCGCGCTCTTCGCTGACTCAATGGAGGGGCTTCATCCAACTCGATGATCAAATCCATCCATCACAGAATCGCCATCGCCAGCCTGCTGCTGTCGTTTGCCCTGCCGAGCAAAACTCATGCGGCAGAAGTGTCAGCGGGCGTGGTGCGGCAACCCGCAGCGCCGGGCAAATACCAGCTCGCTGCGCCGCGCACGATTGATCCCTCGACCCTGCACGGCAAGCGGATCTTCGGCTATCAGGGCTGGTTCTCCACTGCGGACGATGCCGGCCCACTCGACAACTGGAATCACTGGAGCGCAGATCGAAAGCAGCCCAACGCCGCCAACTTCCGCGTGCAGATGTGGCCCGACCTCGCGGAATACGAAGCCGACGAGCTATACGACACGGATTTAGGACATCCGGACGGCTCGGTGGCCAGGGTTTATTCCGCGTGGAATCTCAAGACCGTCATGCGTCACTTCCGCTGGATGCGGGACTACAATCTGGATGGCGCGGTGCAATACCGGTTCATCAGCCGTATCTCCAGCCGCCCGGAATATCGCGTCTTTTACAACCAGGTCCTCGACAACATCCGCCAGTCCGCCGAGGCGTATGGCCGCGTGTTCGCCGTGCGATACGACATCTCGGATTACCAGGGCCCGTCCGTCGTGCAGGACATCCAGAAGGATTGGAAGTCGTTGGTGGACGAGATGAAAGTCACGGACAGCCCGAGGTATTTGCATCACAAAGGCAGGCCACTGGTGGTGCTGCGCAACTTCGGCATGTCGGGTGGCAAGCGCCTGATCACGCCCGCGGAAGCCGCCGAACTCATCAAGTGGTTCAAAACGGACGCGCCGGAAAAGTACCGCGTCACAGTGATGGGCGCGCTGCCGGGTTACTGGCGCACGCAAGGTCGCGATGTGAAACCTGAGCCCGGATCGCCCGCCGTGTTTCGCTCGTTCGATGTGGTTTCCGCCTGGCCGGTGGGGCATTTCCGCGATGAGGCCGGCGCGGACAAATGGCTTGAGCAGGTGGTCATTCCGGACATGAAGGGATGTGCGCGGCTCGGCATGGATTACATTCCCGCCATCTGCCCGGGTTACTCATTTCACAACGCCGATCCGTCCAAGCCTTACAATTCCATCCCGCGGTGCGGAGGCCGATTCTATTGGTCGCGGGTGGACCACGTGGTTTCAGCCAACGCCACCATGATTTACAACGCCATCTTCGACGAGGTGGAGGAAGGCACGGCGATGTATAAGGTCTTGCCGAATGCCGCCGCCCAACCGGCTATGTCGGAGGACCGCCGCTTCCTGGCGCTGGATGCCGACGGCGAGCAACTGCGGAGCGACTGGTATTTGAAACTGGCCGACTACGCCGGTCGCGCACTGCGAAAGGAAATCGTGCCGACCGAGGCCCGACCGATTGATCCGTGACATGACTGAACCAATCCGAACCGATTACTGCCGCCACTTCTCAAACAACAAAAGAAATCACACTCCCATGAAACATTCCTTCTTGATCCTGGCAATTCTGTCGACCTTGAGCACCACCGCGTTCGCGCAGACGGGTGCGTCCAACGCAAAAGATGCTTCCGTCGTTCAGACGCCTGCCACCAAAACTAAACCGATTGCGATCCAACAGCTTGATCTTGTGCCGCGAATTGGAGCGGCGGCAGAGCGGGTCGAGACACGGGAAGTGCTCCCCGGCGAGATTAAAGAGGTAGCCACCCACCTCGTCTCGATCCAAGGACCGGGCCGGCTTTGAGCTGGATGCCTCTGAAAAGCGGAATGTATCAACCTCAGCAACCGAAGCGGTTGGAACTGTAAAATAGAGGAATCTGCCATGAAGATCTTGCTCTAATCACCGGAGCTGCGCTTGCTGCGAGCGCCGCAGAAAAGCCGCTGTTAAAAACAGGACGGTCTTCCGAACATAAAGATGAAGCTCGTTTTACCGATGTAAACGGCGACGGGAAAGCGTCAAGGCTCCTGCTCAATAAAGCTGCAACGCAGAAATTCGCTCATCCGGGAATTGATATGACCTCGGCGGATCTTGAATACATGAAAAAGCAGGTGCTGGCAGGTGCCCAGCCCTGGAAAGATGCATTTGACCGGCTGAAAACCAAAACGGCTCTTAATTATATTGTTAAACCGTTCGCACATGTTCAGCGCGGGGCCTATGGAAAGCCGAATATCGGCGGCGACGATCTGGTTAAAAGCTCCGGTATGGCCTATGATTGCGCAATCCTGTGGTACATAACAAACGATAAAGCATATGCGGATAAGGCCATTCAGATCCTGAATGCCTGGTCATCGATACTCTGGGATTTTGACTATAATGACTCCAAACTTCTTGCAGGATGGACAGGGCATGTGCTGTGCAATGCAGCCGAACTGTTGCGTTCTGAAAAATCCGGCTGGCAGCAGAGCGATATTGATCATTTTACGAAGATGATGATGACGGTGTATTATCCGTTAATCAGATATTACAAGCCTGAAGCAAATGGCAACTGGGATGGAGCAATCATTCGCGCTATCCTGGCAATCGCTGTTTTTACCGACAATCATGAAATGTTTAACAATGCATTGAACCACTTCCTCTATGCGCCTTTAAATGGAAGCCTTTTGAAATACATTTATCCCAGCGGTCAGTGCCAGGAAAGTACACGCGATCAGGGGCATGTCCAACTGGGTCTTGGTGAGTTTGCCGGCGCAGCACGTGTTGCGTATACACAAGGGATTGACCTGTTCTCAATGG
>JALOTS010000121.1 GCA_025457785.1 Pontiellaceae bacterium
TTTTGTTTGTGGTCGTTGCTCATCGTCTTTTCCGGGTCAGGAAAAGTATCTCAGCTCAGACCCTCCCGCAAAAAGGACATTCCGACGGAAGCAGAACAGGACGGTAGCCGGTCTTTTCCGCATACTTGAGAATATCTGGCAAGCGACTCAACCAGTCGGGATGGTTGGGCTCGAGAATCTCCCAGAAAACTTTCTTGGCAATCTCCTGTTCGCCCGGCGAAAGCTGGCGCGCCAATTCTTTGCCATACAACTGCGCGTTGATTTCAGCGCACAAATCGTTCGCCAGGGCCTGCGTCTGCCGCTCGAACTTTCGACGCCCGCTGCGCATTTTGCCTTCCAGTTCGCGGGGCTGGACCAATGTGACAAAGACCGCCCATTTGCCGGTATCCAACTGATGAACCGTGGCGGGCTTCTGAATCTGATTCTTTGTCCTGCCCATGAGTTTGTTCTGATCCGAATTTGTTGCCGGTCGCGGTATATGTGTCTCTGGCGGGAGCAGAACTGATCGCTTACTCCCGCGTCTTCGCTGTGAGTTTGATCTTCCGGGCCACGGCCAGAAGATGGTCTGGTCGCACGTCGCCGTACACCTGAGCAATTAACGCCGGCCCGGTCTTGTCGCCGATAAGCTGTGCAATTTCCGCATCCGTGAGTCCGCTCTGGCGCGCCTGCGTGACGAAATACGAGCGCAGCCCGTGCGGCGTGACGTGGGGCAGCCCGAGTTTTTTGCAGGCCAGCCCAAGACGGCGACGATAGGCTGACACGTCGCGGGGCGTCGTCGGATCGAACGGCGAGGGGAACATCAGGTCACTGGTCGCACGCTGCTGCATTGACCGGAGCAGTTCGGCCAACTCAGGAAGCAACAGCACGAACGGAAAGACTCCCTTTTTGCTCCGCCGGACATGAATGATCTCCTCTTTCCAGTCCACAGCGGACCACCGTGACGTGATTCCCTCGCCAAGCCGAAGTCCGCTGTACGCGAGATATCGCGTGAAGTCGGCGTCCTGCTGGGAGTCGTTTGTCTCCAGCCAAGTGACGATCTTCGCCAAACCTTCCGGCGTGGGCGCGACCTCGCGGCAGTGACGCACTTTGGATGGGTCTGCATAGCGACCGCGATCTCGGATGGGATTGGTTTCCAAAATGCCTCGCCGGACACCGAGCGCGCACGCGTTGGAAAGAAACGTCAGTTCCAAGTCCACAGCGCGGTCGCCGCCACGGGTACGTTTCGTGACCTTCTTGCCCCGGCACAAGTACTCAGCAATGTAACCGCCGGACAACCGCCATCGGTGGTAACGATCGCATTCGTTCAGGTCGAGGCGCGTGATGGGCTTATCACCAAAAAATTTGCGAACCTTTTGAAAACAAAACTGCTCGTTTCGCACGGAGCATTCGGCCTTGGGCCTTAACGACCGCTTACGAATGATCGGTTGGCCCGCTGCGATGTAGATGTCCAGCAGTTCGTTGACCGTGATGCCGCTCGCGGTGGGCAGAGAAGGTTGTTTTGGGAGAAGACCGTTCTCGCGCAGCCACTGCTCGCGTTCCCATTTTTCCTTCCACTTCCGGGCCAGCGGCAGTTTATCCGTGCCGGTGCTGAGCCAGGTCGCCTTGCCATTCGATTGAACCCGGTAGTAAATCCGATTCCCTTTTCGGGCAAAACCTTCGCCCAACGGGGCAAAAACCTTTTTCCGATGCGATTTCACTTCGAGAAGCGCGTTTGGCGTTGTTTGCTCTGCCTCTTGAAACGCGCCATCCAAGAATCTTGCCCGCGCATTCGCTCGCGGGTGCGAATTCGCCTGCGGAAGAATTAAGGAAAATGAACCGCCTCTCATGCCCCGACTGCCCGCTCTCCTTGCGTGTGATGATTTGCGATGAATTGCCGAAGCGAAGATTCGCTGATTCGAACCACGCCGCTGATGCGGACCACCCCGAGGCCGCGCAGCCGCCAGCGATAAACTGTAGTGCGGCTGACGTTCAGCAGTTTGGCCACTTCGCCGAGCGTGTAGAACTTCTCAGGATTTCCCGCACCCGGCACACCTAAATCTCTCATGCTCCATTCTAGTGCCGGCCTGCGTCGCGGGTGTGCTGCCCGATGCAGGGCAACACAAGATCCTCTTCAACGTGCGCTTTTGGCCAACACCGACGTCCGAGGAAAGCCGTGGACCGCACTTTGGTGTCCGCTTTCCTCAGCCGCACCGGCAACGATGGCAGGCCACAGGGGCACGCGTTTACGCCAAGTCGTTCATCCCTGCGCCAGCTTCCAGGCTTTGAAAGTGCGGTTCATTCTCGTTCTGTATGCGCGGAACCGACTCCCCTGCCTTCACGCCGGCACGAGTTCAATCTGGAGCCTTCGTTTCAAAACGCGAGCCGCCTTGCCGAGGGTGGCGAGGGTTACTGCAGGATTAGCGGGATCGATCAAGCGATCCATTGCGCCACCGAATGTTCGATCTCCCAAGAGCCGCGCTGTCCGACTTTTCCGTAATTTCGCCATGAGAGCCTCTTCCGGCAGATGTGGCAGTAGCCGCTCGTACGATCGTATATTTGCCTCAGCCGTTTTTTGTCGAAATCGGTTCCTATTCGTTCCACGGGGTTGCGCAGATTCTGTTCCAACTCCGGCGTCGTCCGCACCAGATCACGCGCCCAGATCTCAGGAAGAAATGGCTCTTGCAGCCAACCTGACGGTTGACCGACGGAGTAACGGTGGGCGCACCTCGATGGCTAACATGAATTCTCCAACGCGGGCGATGCCCTTCCAGGAGATTTAACCAAACAAGCTGTTGGCAACCGCAGGGACAAACGAACACGGCCGCCCATGGTTCGATCTCGCCCACGACATAAACGATACGGTGCTCAATTGTTTCCGGTTCTTCCGGTGACATCCGGGCCTTCCATCGCTGGCCTGGAGCCCATCGTTGCCACCAATGGACGAGAAAATCTGTAAATCGTCGAAACATCAGCCGAGGTAGCAGTCGAGAAAGGGTTCCATATCGCCGCGTCCAACGTAGGGCTGCAGCATCCGGCAAGCAGCGCCGTCGTGAGTATTCCCGAAAATGCCATTCACCAAGTCGAACCACTGGTGTCGGATTTCGCTATTCGACTCAATACGAAATGGGTGCAGCCGCGCGAGGAAGTTGTTGACAGCGAGTGTGGCGCACATACCGTTCACACTGATTACCGCGGGGCTTTCCACCTTCACGCCCTTGATGTAGCCCTCGGCCAGCTCCGATTCGAATTGCTCAGGGTTCGTGCGGCGTAGTGTGGCCACGCGGAGTCCCTCTGGCGTGTAAACTTTGCGCGACAGCAGGCTCGATCCGCCCGGCAGAAGAAAATGGACGGAGCCACACGCGATATTGACGCTCCCCTTCCCATCAGCATCAAGGCGAACACCAAGGTCGAAATACGGAATGATGTAAAAGGCCGCCAATCGATTCAGGATATCCCGGCCGTCCACGCTGTCCATGCAACCGAAAACGACATCACATGTCGCGAGGCGCCGGAGCACGTCGACCTCAAACAGGTTGGCGTGAAAAGCCGTTACTTGAGTGCGAGCCCCCATCGTCGAGATCGCGGATTTCAAGGCATGCACCTTTGCGGTTTGATCCACGGCGTGACGGAGTGTCGAGTTGACGATGCGGTTCAAGTTCTTGCGCTCGACGATGTCGGGATCCACCAGGAAGAGTTCGCCGACGCCGAGACGGGCCAGTTGCTCTACGACCCAGCTTCCGGTTCCCGAGCAGCCAACTACGCCAACCCTGAGGGAATTCAGGAGCGAGACAGTTTTTTCGCCGAATGCCTGAGCCGTGCGCAAGTCATTCGCAGCAATATCCCTTTCCACGATCTCATAGTCGAAAAAAGTTATGTCGTCCCCAGCAATCAAAATCCTATTGATAGGTTCAAAGCTCATTTCATGGGTGATCACCCGCGCAAATATTTCTCCGTTCGGCAGCATCACGGCGCTCGCATGGGGCAGTCGATCGTCCGTCCAACCGTGCAAAGAGCTAAAGAGTTCCTGATCTGAGTTGTCGTCCACGTCGGAGAACTGGCGGAAGTAGCCCGGATGGCTATGGATTTTCAGGACAGCCATGTGTCTGCGCATCGCTTCCTCGTAAAGCGGGCGCCCCATTTCCGTCGGCCAGCGGATGTAGAGCGGATCACGTTCGCATCTGTCGTGCGGCACAAAGAATATCTTGTGAACTGCAAGCACATGAACATCGCCGCCGTGCCGGCGTCCGCACAAGGCCAGCGCAACCGCCTCCTTGTCATCGCCAGGAAAAAGATGGGTGCGCAACTCTGAAGCCTGCGCCGCAGTCAATCGCAGTTGGTACTTCGTCCGCATCAGTTCCTCTGGAATTCCCTCTTCAACCAATGGCGGACGAGCGTTAGGTGGGTCAGGACGTTGTACTCACCGGGTATCCATGGGTGGGCTGGATTATAGTGCCGCGACCACCGTTGCCATTTTCTCCCGTCGATATTCACCATGGCCTGAGTCGCGCGAATACCCTTGCCATCTTTTCGGCTCAGAATCGGGCTAAAATAGACCATATCGAGGGGAGTAGTTGGATAACCGCCTGGAATGCTGAAGGCGACCGAGGCCGCCTCAACGTTGTAGCCGCCGGGCAGTACGTAACTGTGTACTAGAAGCCAACCGTGTCCATTGGCGCCGATGGTTTCCCAGTTAAAACCTGCGGCGTCGAGCCCCTCGACGTCAGTCTCGGGGAGGCGAAACTGACGCCGGGAGCCACCTTCGCCCTCGGTTTGGTCCTTAGGCAAGGTCATGAACCGTTCCACGCCCGGCAGCGTGAAGTCCACCACCTCGTTCAGGCCGATGGCCCTGACCTGGCCGCCCTTCATCTTCTGGTTCAGCAGCCAGTTTTCCGGCGGTAACTTCTTCGCCAGCTCCAGTATCTGCCGACCGGTCATCTCGGGCACCTCGACCGTGAATTTCTCCCGGTCGACGCGAATCCGGTAGCGTTTTGCCTTCGGGGGCTTGCCCCCATGCACTTTGGAGAACTCCTCGATGTCGAGTTCCTCGACCTCAGCAATCGCGGCTGGCGCCGACGATTGCTCCTCTTTCTGCTTGTTATTATGGTCTTGGCTCATAGCTGTTTCTATAATGTCCTGAAAGCGCTTTATGCCTTCACCATGTATATGCGGGGCCGTGTCAACGGGCTGAGAGGACGTGATAGTTACCGGCGACACCTGGATGCATATACTCAGGTGACGAAAGGCGAATCATGAGTCAGAAGACGAGTTCTGCCGAAGGGCAAATACAGGTTAATACCGACGATGACGTAAGTCTCATCCTCCGGATGGCCGATAAGCATCTCGATCCAGACGATGCCGAGGCTGCGCTGGTGATTTTCTTCAACCGGCACCACCGGCTGCTCAAGGGTTTTGCGGAGAAAAACAACTACCGCAGTCTGGGGTTCGACCCGGACGATTTCGTGCTCAGGGCGTTTCAAAAAGCTTACGAACGGGCTGGCTCCTTCGATGCGCCTGCCGGTCTATCGCCGGAGAGGTTGGAGAAAAGGGTCCGATGCTGGATATTCGAAATCGCTAAGAACGAGTTCCTGATGGAGCTCCGGAAGGGACTGAATAAATCAGAACAGACGGCCGATCCGGACCTGCTGCCGCCCCCAAATCGAGAGGACGTGTGTGAAGAGGAATCCACTCTGACCGGAAAGGCAGCGATGATCCGCACATTCCTTGATGGCCTACCTGACGGGGACCGTCAGTTGATGGAGACTTCCATGATTTTCTACGACCACGTGGCGAAAAAAGTGGTGATCCCTTCGGACATACTGGAAGGGTTGGCCCATGCGCTGGGTACGACACCCGAGGGCATAAAACAAAGGAGGAAGAGACTGCTCCAAAGGTTGAAGCAGTATGTTGAGAAAGCATAGAGAAACCGAAACAATCAATATACGAAGAAAAGGCATTATGAAAAACCACGAGAACCAAGCAAAAACCGGCGTTCGGGAAGAGGATCTCGAATCCCTGCTGCATCAGGTTCTACGAGAAGATGGCAAGGTATTCCCCACGACCGAACAGGACATCGAACACATCGAAGCGGAGGTGGACCAGGACGAAGTCACGCCGATTGACCCCGCGCGGCTCCTAGCTCGGGTGAAAGGCGAGAAAGAACAGGCTGGCGAGAAGGTCGTCCCGCTGTTCGGCGACGTTCCGAAACAGATCCAAGATGACATGCTGGCGATGGCCGCCCGCAATGGCGGACAGATATCGGAGGACACGCGCCGCCAAATGGATGAGGACCGCGAAAACGCCGAGAAGCGGCTCGACGATCAACACGATCAGGGCAACCAATGAGCCGGAGCAAGCTGCCGCTAGCACGGAGAGATGAGATTATCGCGCTGGCCGAGGAGGTCGCCGAGACGCACTGCCCCGGTCAGTTCATTGACCCCATCCAGATCCTCCAACGAAAGTACATCACATATTCGTTTGGTTACTACGGGAACGGATTCGACGGCATGCTGGAACACCGCCGGGGACGGTTTCACATGTACTGCAACTTGGACAGGGTTTACAACTCAACAAACCCGCGTGCCAGATTCACGCAAGGTCACGAACTCGGGCATCCTTCCTCGCTGTTTTCGGTGGAGCCGCCCGGATAGTCTGGCGGCATGACACCTGAAAAACTATTTCAAGAATTGTTGGGACTGGGTTTGAACTGG
>JALOTS010000122.1 GCA_025457785.1 Pontiellaceae bacterium
CTTGGGCGCGTTCTTTGCAAACAGGCAAAAATCCACGCCGGCCATTATATCGGCAAAGGCAAAGCGGAAGAGATTGCTCAGCAGGCCAAAGAGCTGGAGGCCAATCTGGTGATTTTTGACGAAGATCTTTCTCCGGCACAGGGCCGGAATCTGGAAGAGACGCTGGGCATCCGGGTACTGGATCGCACGCAATTGATCCTCGATATCTTCGCCCGGCGCGCGCAAACCCGTGAGGGCTGTTTGCAGGTTGAACTGGCGCAGCACCTTTATCTGCTTCCCCGCCTGCGCCGCATGTGGACACATCTGGAACGGCAGGCGGGCGGAATCGGCCTGCGCGGACCGGGCGAAACGCAGATCGAAATGGACCGCCGCCGCATCCAGGATTTAATCCGCACACTGACGGCAGAGCTGGAACTGGTTCGCCTGCGCCGTGCCGAACAGCGGCGCGGGCGGCAGCGCCACGGCTGGGCGCTGGTCTCGATTGTCGGCTATACCAATGCAGGCAAGTCCACACTGCTCAACCGGCTGTCCGGCTCGGAAATTTTTGCCCGGAACCAACTGTTCGCAACACTGGATCCGACCACACGGCACGTTGAACTTCCCAATCGCGAACCCTGTTTGATGACCGACACTGTGGGGTTCATCCGCAAGCTGCCGCATCATCTGGTGGAGTCATTTAAAGCGACGCTGGAAGAGGTTGTCGAGGCGGATTTGATTCTGCATGTAATCGATTGTGCGCATCCGCGGGTTGAACACCAGATGGATGCCGTGAACATCGTATTACAGGAAATCGGCGCGGAAAACAAACCGGTGCTTTGTGTATTGAACAAAATTGATGAAGAAGCGGGACGGCACGCCGCGCGGCGGTTGGGAAATATCCTCGGACGGTCGGCGGCGGTTTCGGCGATAACCGGCGAGGGAATCGAAAACCTGCTCAGCAAACTGGCCGACTGCCTGAAAAGCGACAAACAGTTGATGAAACTGATGATCCCGATGAACGAAGGCCGATTGATTGCACTGTTAAAACAATCGGCCACGGTGCTGGAAGAAAAGTATGAAAGCGAATTCGCCGAACTGCTCGTCCGGGTTCCCGCACAGCTCGCTCCGCGCTGCACCCCCTTTCTTACGGCCTTAAAATGACAAATTTTTAAAATCAATCCCCTCTCCTTGCCGGAAAACCATATAAACGGCAGGGAAAGCCGTTGCACTCGCACAGGCCTTTACGCATAATGCGCACTTATGAAAAAAATCATTTTACTCCTTGTGCTGGCGGCCCCGGCGCTTTTTGCGCAAACGGACGGCAGTCAGGCGGCGGCCACAAACGGGCCGCAGGTTACAGCCATTGACGGCTATGCGGCCCGCGTGGACAGCACCATCATTACCTACGGTGAAGTGCGCGAAAGCGCCGCGCCGTACATCCAGCAACTGATGCAGAAATACAAAGGCCGCGAACTGGCGGAACGTGTGCAGGCCGCCTATCTCAATGTCCGCGAAGAACTGATTGAAGATGCCCTGCTTAAGGCCGAAACCAAATCACGCGGTCTGGCGCTCCCTGAAAAAGCGGTCAACGACGAAGTCAACCGAATCATCCGCGAACGGTTCGAAAACAACCGCACCCTGCTCACCCGCGCCCTGACCGCCCGCCGGATGACTTTCGAAGAATGGAAAAAAGAGGTGGCCGACCAGATCACCGTCCGCGTTTTTTACAATCAGGAAGTCACCCGGCGCGCCGGCGTTTCGTCCGAGGCCATCCGCGCGGAATATGAACGCACGCGGGAAAAATATGTCATTCCCTTCAAAGTCAAATACAGCTTTATCCTGATCAACAAAGGAAAAACAGCCGAAGATCTCGCTGTCAAACGGAACCAGGCGGAAAACACGCTGCAGAAGCTTCTCAACGGGGCCGCCTTTGATACGGTGGCAAAAGATATTTCAGAAGGCGATCCGGCCGTCACTGCGTGGCGCTCGCCCGAGGATGTGCGCGAAGAACTCCGGCCCGCCCTGCGGGATACACCTGCCGGTCAAATCAGCGGTCTCATCGAAACGCCCGGCGAATTTTATATTATAAAAATCGTTCAGCGGAGGGAAGCGGGCTGCACCCCCTTCGAAGAGGTCAAAGGAGCCATCGAAAAAAAACTGCTGAATGACGAAAAAGAGCGGCTGCACAACGCGCTGATTGATGCCATCAAAGTCAACCACTTTATCGAACGCTATTAGGGTCAACTCCATGAAACCCGTCCGGATCGGCATAACCTGCGGCGACATCAACGGCATCGGGCCGGAAATTGTTCTCAAAGCCGTTTCGTCCGGCCGCTGGGAAAGCAATGTGGAATTTATCCGGATCGGCCCGTCCCGGATTTTTGGCGCTTCCAATGGCTGGAACATTCCCTTCAACGAAGAGGTTACGCCGGGTAAAATCACCGCCGAAGCGTCGCGCACCGCCGTGGATGCCATTAAGCGCGCCGTGCGCGGCTGCCTCGAGGGTGAACTCGACGCGATGGTCACCGCGCCGATCTGCAAAGAGGGTCTTAAGCTGGCGGGCATCAACTATCCCGGCCACACCGAACTGATTGCCGATCTCACCGGAACGACCCGTTATGGCATGGTGCTGATGGGCAAGGATCTGCGCGTCATGCTTGCTACCCGCCACCTGCCGCTGCGTGCGGTGGCGGATGCGCTGACAAAAGAAAATGTACTGGAAGCCATTGAACTGACGGGAGAAACGTTGAGTTGGTTCGGTCTGCAAAACAGACGCATCGGCGTGTGCGGACTCAACCCGCACGCGGGCGACGGCGGAACGCTCGGCAGCGAAGAAGCAACGATCATTGCGCCGGCCATCGAAGCCGCGCGCGCCAAAGGCTTTAACGCCATCGGCCCCGTCCCTGCCGATGTGATTTTTTATCAGGCGCTGCAAAAACAATACGATGCCGTCGTGGCGATGTATCACGATCAGGGACTCGGCCCGCTCAAAATGCACGCCTTCGACTGCGGCATTAACCTGACCCCCGGCCTGCCGATTGTACGCACCTCGCCCGACCACGGCACTGCTTTTGGCATCGCCGGTCAAGGCATCGCCAAGGCCGACAGCATGATCGCCGCCATCGAAACCGCGATCCAACTCGCAGGACGAACCAGCCCGTGGGGTAATTTAACCGCGAATAACGCGAATGAACGCGAATTGACAGAGAGATTGTATTAACCGCAAAAAAACGCAGGAAACGCAAAAACAAAGAACGGGGCGGGGCGAAACAGTGCTTTCAGCCAATTTTTGGTGCGGGGGATCTAAAATGAAGAAAAATATTATTTTATAGAACTCGTTTTTTCTTTTTTATTATTTATGAGACACACCTAAAGATCTCATTCCGGTTTCAATAATTTTTTTGACGGGAAATGACTTTGCCGTTACCCTTCAGCCGTTTCCTGTCATGAAATCCGTTCATGGCGCGGACTGAATACGGCATGAAGAAAGAAATCAGGATGCAATTGAACCATGAAGAGCAGCAGTTTTTAGCGAACCGGACAAGATTTGTAAAAACATGGCCATATGCCGGGGCCATTCTGCTGATTATGCTAATCGGACTGGCTCTATGGCTGTTCAGGTCAACGCCGCTGCTGGTCAATCCGTTTGCAGCGCTGTCGCGACTGAACAGTGATTCAATTCCCGCATCGACCCTGATTCTAATGGCAGGAATGCTGCCTGTGGCTGTTCTGATGTGCATAGCGCTTGCTGCCACCATCGTGTTGTTTGCTTTCGCAGCGTTCTCCAACGAAAAGAAATATCTGGCGATCATCAGGACAGAAACTCAGGCGGCGGAGCCGCCTGCCTGTAAGCGTATGCACGCGGACAGACAACCGAAGTCCGATTCTTTCGGGGCAACCTCTTGAGATCGTTCTGCACGGCCCCCGCCGAGATGCTTTGGTATCCGTTATCGGTTGTTTTACTTTTTCATGAGCATTAAATATGCGTGTCACGGCAGAATGTCCGGACATCTTTCGTCAAAATGTTCAGCAAACAATACGGGCGAATTTGCGCTTGCCGACTTTAAGAATCATACCGTCAACCGGCTTGATGACGGCTTTGACATCGGAAATCTGCTCATCGTTGATGCGCACCCCGCCTTGCTGAATTAAACGGCGGGCTTCGCTGTTGGACGGCGCGAAACCGGCTTTGACGACCAAATCAATGATGCCGGTTTCTCCGGACAGCTTCACGTCGGGCATGTCGTCCGGCAGTTCTTTCTGAGCGAAGATGCGGGCGAATTCTTCCGAAGCCTTTTGTCCTTCGCCCTCGCCGAGGAAGCGGTCCACCACGCACCGGCCCAGCTCATCCTTGACCGCACGCGGATGCAGTTCGCCGGAAGCCACACCGGCCTGCATGGCTTCGATCTCCGCCGGCTTACGGCAGAGAATGTGCAGGAAATATTTCCACATCAGTTCATCGCTGACGCTCATCAGTTTGCCGAACATTTCTTTGGCGGATTCATTGATCCCGACGTAATTGCCGAGGCTCTTGCTCATTTTCTGCACGCCGTCGAGTCCTTCGATCAGCGGAAGCGTCATGACGACCTGCGGTTCCTGTCCGTAAACTTTCTGCAATTCGCGGCCGAGCAGCAGGTTGAACAACTGGTCGGTTCCGCCCAGCTCGACATCGGCTTTGACCATGACCGAATCGTAGGCCTGCACCAGCGGGTAGAGAAATTCGACCAGCGAGATCGGGCGGTTATCGGCGTAGCGTTTTGAAAAGTCGTCGCGCGCCAGCAACTGCGCCACCGTCACATGAGCGGAGAGACGGATGACATCCTCAAATTTCATGCCGCCCAGCCATTCGGAATTGAAGCGCACCTCGGTTTTTTCCGGGTCGAGAATTTTGAAGACCTGCTGTTTATAGCTTTCGGCATTGGCGGAGACCTGTTCGCGGGACAGCGCCGGACGGGTGGCGGACTTGCCGGACGGGTCGCCGATCATGCCGGTAAAATCGCCGATAATGAAAACCACGGTATGCCCCGCATCCTGAAATTCGCGCAACTTGTTCAATCCGACCGCATGGCCAAGATGAATGTCCGGCGCGGAAGGGTCGGCCCCGTACTTGATACGAAGACCGCGCTTTTCCTTCGCGGCGGCGGCCAGTTTGCGTTTCAGTTCGCCTGCGGAAAACAGATCCACATGACGGGCGGTCAAAAGTTCAAGCTGTTCGTCAATATTCATAGTGGGACGGAGAATATGGAACCGGAGAATGCGGGACAAGGAATATCGAAAAAAACCCGCCCCGAAAATTCGGAGCGGGTTTTCAAACAGGATCTGTTAATCCGTTTTATTAATTTTTCTGGCCGGGATGCCATTCTTCGTTGCCGGTCAGCAGACCGTCAAACGCGGAAGAAAGGTCAACCAGTTCTTCGCCCGGACGCAGCCCGGTGAGCAGTTCGTCGCTGATCTGGAAGTCTTCGTCTGCAATCTTAGCCGCTTTGATACTCAGGCCGATACGGTGTTCAACCGGGTCGATTTTGACAATCCGGGCCTCTACTTCATCACCGATGTTGAGAACATCTTTGACTTTTTCGATGTGCGCATCGCTGATCTGGCTGATATGAACCAATCCGTCAATTCCGTCTTCGAGCTCAACAAACGCGCCGAAGTTGGTGAGTTTAGTGACCTTACCGGTAATCTTCTGGCCCTCTTTGTAGAGATCCGTGATGCGGGCCCACGGATCTTCCTGAGCCTGCTTGAGACCGAGAGAAATGCGCTGATTGGCGGAATCGATTTCGAGCACGATGGTTTCAACTTCCTCGCCCTTCTTGAGAACTTCGGAAGGATGACTGATCTTGCGGGTCCAGGACATATCGGACACATGAATCATGCCGTCCACACCTTCTTCGATTTCGACAAACGCGCCATAGGAGGTGAAATTACGGACTTTCCCCTTCACCAGCGAGCCGATCGGGTATTTGAGGGCGGCGACTTCCCACGGATTTTCTTCCGTCTGGCGCATGCCCAGCGAGATTTTCTTGTCTTCAGTATTGATCGAAAGAACCACCGCCTGAACTTCTTCACCCACTTTGAGCACGTCGGACGCGCGCTGAATGCGTTTGGTCCAGGAAATTTCAGAAACATGAACAAGGCCTTCGACTCCTTCTTCAATTTCAATAAACGCGCCATACGGAGCGAGGCTGACGACTTTACCGCAAATGCGGGTGCCGATCGGGTACTTCGCGTCAATGTCCTGCCAGGGATTGGAAAGCGTCTGCTTCAAGCCAAGCGAAATGCGTTCTTTGTCGAGGTCGATGTCCAGAATCATCACTTCGATCTGATCGCCCACTTTGACCATTTCGGTCGGATGAGTAATCCGGCCCCAGCTCATATCGGTGACATGCAGCAACCCGTCGATGCCGTCGAGATCCACAAATGCGCCGAAATCCGTGATGTTTTTGACTGTGCCCTTGCGGAGCTGGCCGACCTTGATTTCGCCAAGCATCTTGAGTTTCTGTTCGCGGCGGGTCTCTTCAATGATTTCGCGGCGGGAAACAACAATGTTCTTGCGCTCTTTGTTGATTTTAAGAATTTTAACCTGAAGGGTGCGTCCGATGTAATCGTCGAGATTGCGAACCGGAACCACGTCCACCTGTGAACCAGGCAGAAATGCATCCGCACCGATGTCCACAATAAAACCGCCTTTGATGGCGCGG
>JALOTS010000123.1 GCA_025457785.1 Pontiellaceae bacterium
CGGTTTTTACTATTCAGCCATTTCACCATTCCAGTATTCCATCATTCCATTCCTTACCGGCGGGCCTCAACCGCCTTCACGGCTGCAAAGAGAAAAAAAAGAGTTGCGGTTAAATAGAGCACCAGCGACCGGGAGTCGAAAACCCCGCGAGCCGATTCCATCAGGTGCAGAGCGGAGGAAAGGTACCCGCCGATTTCGCGCACCATCACGTTTTTCGAAAGATGCGGCTCAAACAGCCCGCCGAAAAAAAGGATGCTCATAATGGAAAAGGTCGCAATCGCCGCAATGATCTGGTTCGAGGTCATCGCCGAAGCCAGCAGCCCCAGTGCAATAAAAGCGGACGCGATCAGGCCGATCATTAAATAGCCCATCGCAATCGGGCCGGAATCAACCAGATGGGCGACTTCGGGCACGAGCAGACGGATGATCACCAGATAGAGCAGCGTCGGCAGACACATCACGATGAAAAAGGAAAGAACCCCCGCGAATTTTGCGGAAACCAGAGCGGAGCCTTTGACCGGCGCGGTCATCATGGTTTCAAAGGTTCCGTTTTTGCGCTCCTCGGCGAACGTCCGCATGGTAAGGATCGGAATCACAATCAGCATGCAGGCCCAGATGACCACCATCAGTCCCTGTACCGCATGCATCACTTCCAGATTTTCCTTCACCAGCCAGTAGAAGCCGCAGCCTGTTACCAGCAGGAAAAACATCAGCATCACATACGCAATCGGCGAAAGAAACATCGCCGCCAGTTCACGCCGCCAAAGTACAAAAAACGTTCTCATGGGTTTTTCTCCGCTGCCGCGTCGTCGCGGATAATCGAGACAAAAATATCTTCCAGCGAGCGGCTTTCCAGATGCAGCTCGCGCAGTTTCCAGCCGTTGGATGCCGCGCATTCAAAAACCTGTGTTCGAATCTCAGGGGAGGACGAATCAACCCGGTAGCGGCTCCAGCTTTCATCCAGCACTTCGCGATCCACTACATCCACTCCGCCCAGATTTTTCAAGGTCGATTCAATGACTGCGGCATCTCCGGCGATTTCGGCGCTGATCATAATGTCGCCCGTTAGCCTTTTCTGAAGGCTTTCCGGCGAGTCAGATGCCACAATTTTCCCCTTGTTGATGATCAGAATCCGGCGGCAGGTCATTTCAACCTCCGGAAGAATATGGGTGGAAAGCAGCAGGGTGTGGCGTTCGGCCAGTTGGCGGATCAGTTCGCGCACCTCACGGATTTGGTTGGGGTCGAGCCCCGCCGTCGGTTCGTCAAGAATCAGCAGATCGGGATCATGAAGCAGGCTGTCGGCCAGACCGACGCGCTGACGGTAGCCTTTGGAAAGCTGGCCGATAATCCGGTGTCCGACTTCTGTCAGTCCGCACTGCTCTTTCACGGTATCACGCCGTTCGCGGATCGCCTTGCGAGCCACGCCTTTAATCAGTGCGCGGAATTTCAGGTATTCATCCACCCGCATTTCGGTGTAAAGAGGACAGCTTTCCGGCATGTACCCGATATGACGGCGCACCTCAATCGGATCATCAAACACATCGCAACCGGCGATTTCTACCGCGCCCTGCGTCGGATGCAGAAAGCCGGTCAGCATTCGCATCGTCGTCGTTTTTCCCGCGCCGTTCGGGCCGAGGAAACCGACAATCTCGCCCCGCTTCACCTCGAACGACACGTTGTCAACTGCGGTATGACCCGCGAACTGTTTAGTCAGGTTTGAAACCTTTATCATTCACATATCCTTGAAATATCCGCATCGGTATTACGCATCAAATAACGGTGCATTATCTATGAGAACGGTTGACAGTCAAGCCGCGTGACCGGCAAAGACGGCAAGTCGATCGACGAGGTTTTATATGGATTCTTCGAACACGAAGAATCCAATTTTGTTGTTTTTTAATGTTTTTCCGGCCCGGTATATGGCAATAATGCTCCGCTCTTTATGAAAAAAACACGAGAACTGCTTAAACAGGCCAAACGGATCGTGGTGAAAGTCGGCAGCCGCGTGCTGGTTGACTCCACCGGAAAACCCGATCACGAGCGGATTTTTTCGCTGGTTTCCGGGATTGCCGCCCAGCACGACACCGGATGCGAAATGCTCCTTGTCTCCTCCGGCGCCATCGCCGCCGGCATTGAAGCGCTCGGTATGACCAGCCGCCCGACCGAACTGCCCGAGCTCCAGATGGCCGCCGCCGTCGGACAGGGCCGCCTGATGAGCCTCTACAGCCACCTTTTCGGCCAGAAGCATGTCAAAGTCGGACAGGTTTTGCTCACCAATGATATTTTCCAGAATGAGGAACGCCGCGCCAACGCGCAGAACACGCTCCTCAAACTGATCGAATACGGCATCGTGCCCGTCATCAACGAAAACGACACCGTCGCCACCGAAGAAATCAAATTCGGCGACAACGACCTGCTCGCCTCGCTTGTCGCCATCCTCATCCAGGCCGACGCGCTGATTCTGCTGTCCACTACCGACGGCCTCAAAGACGACGACGGCCAGCGCGTGCCCTTCGTTGAACAGGTTTCCGAAGACATTCTCGCGCTCGACAAAGGGAAAAACGGCGAACTCTCCACCGGCGGGATGAAATCCAAGCTGATGTCCGCTAACAGCGCCGCCAAGGAAAACATCCCCGTCATCATCGCCGACGGCCGGACCGACGGCATTATTCAGGCCATCCTCGGCGGGGCAGATGTCGGAACATTAATCGTATCCAGATAAATAAGACCACTAATCTTCACTAATCCACACTAATAAAATTCGCGTCCCCATTAGTGATGATTAGTGTCAATTAGTGGTTCAAAAGGAGTTGAAATGAATTTGGGCGGCAACACCGGAGCCCTGATTGTTCATCGGTAAAAAGCAAAGCAGGACAGGCTTCCAGCCTGTCCGGGATAGCCAGGATGTCTCTGTCCAACGTTAGTTTTTCAACGCGGTTCCAATGTCCGGAAGGAGCGAGAGGCGAAAGATTTAAAGGATTCAAAAATGAAAATAAATCACAGTATGCGATTGGTTCTGGCCGGATTTTTGACCGTTGGTTTTTCAGGCGCGGGGCAGGCTGCGGAACTGCCGAATATCCTGCTGATCAACGTCGATGACATGGGCTGGGGTCAGCCGGGCTGTTACGGCGGCAAGCTGGTGTCCACTCCGAACATGGATGCCATCGCCGCAAACGGAATCCGGTTTACAGACGCCTACGCCTCCGGCCCGGTCTGCACGCCCAGCCGGGTCGGTCTGCTGACCGGACGCTATCAGGCCCGCACAGGGCATGACGCGCTGACCGTTCCGTCCAAGCCGGAATCGCAAATGCTGCTAAGCGAGGTGACGATTGCTCAACGGCTCAAACCGCTCGGATATACCACCGGAATTGTCGGGAAGTGGCATCTGGGTGAAAATCCGGGCTATCTTCCGGCCAGCCGGGGTTTTGATTATTCCATCGGTTCCGTGGCCAATGTCAGCGAAGGACCGAACGGACGGCGTTATTATCGCGGAATGGATCTGATTCCCGACCCGGTAGAAAAATTCAATACAATCCCCCTGTACGAAAAAGAGTCGATCCTGTTTATGGAAGAAAACCGCGAAAAACCGTGGTTTCTTTATCTTTCCGTCAATAATGTTCACGGCCCGGTCACGGCCAGCCAGTCCTATCTGGACCGGTTCGCCGACGAGACAAGCAATCCGCGGCAGAAATACATGGCCTGTATCACCGAACTGGATGACGTGATCGGTTCGATCATGAACAAATTGCAGGAACTGGATTTGGAAAAAAACACACTGGTGATTTTTTTGAGCGACAACGGCAAATCCAACGACCTCGGCGAGCAGGGTAATCTGCGCGGTAAAAAATGGACTCTGTGGGAGGGCGGAATCCGCACGCCTCTGATGATTCAATGGAAAGGGCGCATCCCGGAAAATCAGGTTTCTCACGAGCCGGTCATTCAACTGGACCTGTTTCCCACGATTCTGGCGGCGGCTGGCGGAACGGTTCTGCCTGAATGGCAAATTGACGGTGTGAATCTGCTGCCGCTCATGGAAGGAAAAACCGACAAGCTGGAACCGCGCACGCTCTATTGGCGCTATGGCCCCCAATATGCCATCCGGCAAGGGGACTGGAAAATTGTGAAGGCCGCCATTGAGCTGAATCCCATGTTGATCAATCTGGCCGCAGATGAAAGCGAACAGACCGATCTTTCCGGCGAATACCCGGAAAAAATGCAACTGCTGCAAAACGAATGGGACCGCTGGAACGCGGAGATGCAGCCGCCGCGCTGGGAAGATTTGCGCTGGAACGGCGATCTGTACCGCAGCCAGATGAAACCTAAAAAAAAGGCCGCCCCGAAAAAACAACCTTTTCAGCAGTAGATCGGTAAAAGAAAAGGACGAATCAGTTTTAAATCCTGTAAATCCTGTTATCCTGTCTGAAAAAGGAGTTAAAAAATGACCTTACACGACCAAATGATCGAAATGGGCACAAGAGCCGTTCACGCCTCGCGCGAGCTGGCGAAGCTTTCCACCAAAAAGAAAAATGCTATCCTTGAAGCGATGGCCGACGAGATCGCGCTGCAGAAAGCCGCGATTCAGGAGGCCAACGCCATAGACCTCGCCGCCGGACGCGAAGCCGGGCTTTCCGCCGCGCTGCTCGACCGCCTGACGCTGACCGATGGCCGCATCGCCGGCATGATTAAAGGGCTGCGCGAAGTCGCCGCCCTCAAAGATCCCGTCGGAAAAACCCTTGGCACCGTCCGCCGCCCCAACGGATTGCAGATTAAAAAAGTCCGTGTGCCGATCGGCGTGATCGCCATCATTTTTGAATCGCGCCCCAACGTCACCGCCGATGCCGCCTCGCTCTGCTTTAAAACCGCCAACGCCGTGATCCTGCGCGGCGGTAAAGAAGCCATGCACTCCAACGCGGCTGTCGCCAAAGCTCTGCGCGAAGGCGGCGCGAAGAAGGGAATGCCCGCCAATGCCATTCAACTGGTCGAAACCACCGACCGCGATGCCGTGCGAGAACTGGCCCAGATGGTCGGCAAGATCGACCTGATCATGCCGCGCGGCGGCGAAAGCCTTATCCGCGCCGTCACCGAAATGGCCTGGGTGCCCGTCATCAAGCACTACAAAGGAGTCTGCCATACATTCGTCGATGCCAAAGCCGATCTCGATATGGCGCTCTCCATCTGCGAAAACGCCAAGTGCCAGCGACCCGGTGTCTGCAACGCCATGGAAACGCTGCTCGTCCATCAGGACATCGCCGGCACCTTTCTGCCCCGCATGATTGCGCGCTACAAAGAACTCGGGGTTGAGCTGCGCGGCGACGAAGCAGTTCAGAAATTTGATGCCGCCGTTAAACCCGCCACCGAAGAAGACTGGTACGCTGAATATCTCGACATGATCCTCGCCGTCCGCGTCGTCAAAAACGTGCAGGCCGCGATTGACCACATCAACCTCTACGGCTCGCAGCACTCCGATGCCATCGTCACCACCGACGCAAAAGCCGCGAAACAGTTCTTGGCGCAGGTCGATTCAGCGACGGTTTACGTCAACGCCTCGACGCGTTTCACCGACGGCGGTGAATTCGGCATGGGCGCGGAAATCGGCATCAGCACGGATAAATTGCACGCCCGCGGCCCCATGGGTCTCGAAGAACTCACCACATATAAATATGTCATCGCCGGATCGGGACAAGTAAGGACGTAGAGCATAACGATAGTGCTACGTACATTAGAAAAATGAGACACTAAAATAATAGGACGGACACCTTTTCCAGACACCTTTTCCACCGGACAAACCGAAGCGGATCAGAAATGTAGCGGAGAAAACGGGATAGGACATTGCGGAACAAATTTCCGATTTAAGAACTGTAAAAATGGTGTGAATCTGGTTCACTTTGCCGCAACAAAAGGAGACGCATGAAAAAGGTTCTGGCGGGTTTGTTGATGGTTCTCGGATCTGTTTTATTGTCGGGGTGTGCGGAATTTGTTGCGTGTTGCGATGTGGACAAGGATGCCCGTTGTGCCGCCCTGCGAAGTTCGACGGATCAGCGCTTTTTAGCCCGGGTCGCCATAGATGATGATGGACGCTGGTCGTGGGGTGGAAACACCGCCGCCGTGGAGACATTAACAAATCAGACGCTTCTGGCCAGCGTCGCCACCGCCGCAACCACTGCTGAGCATGTTCGCATAGCCGCCGTGAAGAAGCTGACGGATCAGACAGTGCTGGCCGCCATTGCCATCGAATCTACAGATAAGGATGTTCGCATAGCCGCTGTGAAGAAGCTGACGGATCAGACGGTGCTGGCCAAAGTCGCTGTCGCAGCTACGGATAGTGCTGTCCGTATAGCCGCTGTGAAGAAGCTGACGGATCAGACGGTGCTGGCCGCCGCAGCCATCGCGTCTACGGATGAGAATGTTTGCATCGTCGCGGTAAAGAAGCTAGTGGATCAAGCGCTGTTGGCCAAAGTCGCCGTCGCGGCTAAGCACTGGGCTGGCCGCACCGTCGCGGTGAAGAACCTGCGGGATCAGACGGTGCTGGCCAAAGTCGCTGTTGAAGATACGGATGAAGCTGTCCGCTACGCCGCCAAAAGGAAGCTAGTGTCCTGACTCATAAATAGGTTTGTTTAATTGTTTTCGCGCCCTGTTTATTTTTTCCAGAATGCTTTGGCCT
>JALOTS010000124.1 GCA_025457785.1 Pontiellaceae bacterium
CGGATTGGTTACGGTGACGAATGGAACGGTTGGCGACTTTAACGATATAGGGTACGTTATCCCGACAAACGGTTCCAGTCTGTATGTACGAATCAAAAGCACGCGCCCCGCAGAGAGTCTGAACGATGGCTGGTTTGAACTGGTTCCGACCGCTGGCACAGATCATACAGAACTGATTCAAACAACACTGGATAAATTACATGAAGGCGCAACGCTTAAACTCGTCGGCAATTTTTTCATCGCAGGGACCATTTACTTGCCATCAAATTTCAAATGGATTCTGGAGGGTTCCTTTTCTTTAGCCGACAATGCCATCCTTGACATTATTGGCTGGTATGGTGGTGGTGCACGTCCTACCGGAATCACGGAGAAACCCGACGGTGCAGGAAATATTGATATGTCAGGCGGCACCTATAACGGGAATTTTGTAAACAATCCAACGACCTTGCGCTTCATTAATTTTATCTGGGTAACCAATTCCTATTTCCATGACATGGTGATTACCAATGTGTCCGACGATAATTTTACTCTGGGTTCTGAATGTAATAACAATTTATGCCGGAACATTCGCAGCGCATTTTCTATAACAGGGAATGCGTTGACCGATAAAGGCGACCACAATAAGTGGTTCGACTGCATCGCCGAGGATTGTCTTGGAAATGACGGAGATGGTTGGACACCCAAATGCCGCTATTCTGAATTTTACCGGTGCATCGGCAGAAGAAACGGGGGCCCCGGATTCGGACTGTATTGCCGTGACGAAAACGAACCTTACATAGGTTTATCTATTGATGGGAATAAGTTCTTTTCCTGTGAATCGTATGAAAATTGGGGTGGCGGCGGATTCAGTTTTAATATTCCAAGTAACGGCGGATATGGGGCATCAATGCAAAGCAATTATGTCGAGGCCATTTGTTACAGCAACAACGAAAGCGGTGTAATGTTTCGGAATAAATTAACCGACAGCATCGTAGCAGATAATGTGATCAACCTGCTCTGCTGGGGAAATCGGGGGCTTGGCGGATTGGCTACAGACGGCGGAATCGGCCGTACGATTACAGGTATTACCGGAACAATCGTAAGTTTTGGCAATTCTAGCTACGATGTGAATCTTCAGCATGCAAGCAATTGCACAATCACCGTATATCGTCCTCTAAATAAAAGTGTCCCTGGGATAAATTATGGGTCGAGCAACACCATTACGGTAACGAATGTCAGTGCTGCCGGCCCGTCTGATCCGTGGTGCGTGCACGCCTATTACAACGCCACAAACATTCCGTGATGAAAGCACGTTAAAATTTAAGATCGGCTTTTTCAAGGCGGACAGCCAGTTCATTGAGAACGCGCTCATCGTCCTGTTCGCCGGCGGATTCAAACACCGCGCCGAAACGGATGAAGGGGCCGGTGTTGTCCCACGGTACAGTGGAAATGCCGAAGTTTTCGATCAAATAAAGCGAAACCTCTTCCGCATTGGAAAAGGCTGCATGGCCTGCCCCTTTGGGTGCCCGGACATAAAGATAGAAGGTTCCGCCAGGCATTTTTGCATTGAACCCGACACGTTGAAGCACGTCCACCATACGGCGCAGCCGTTTTTCGTAGTGGTCGCGAATGCCTTCCGCAAGACGGGCATCGGCAATCCCTGCACAGGCGGCGTGCTGAATGGCCTTAAACTGCCCGCTGTCGCAGTTGTCTTTGATCATCGCCAGCGCATCAACGGCCCAGGCGGCGCCGCAGAAAAACGCGAGCCGCCAGCCGGTCATGTTATAGGCTTTGCTCATGGAGTGCAGTTCAATGGAACACTCTTTCGCGCCGGGACGCTGCAGAATGGATTTGCGCGGAGCATCGTAAACCAGCGTGGCATACGGCGCGTCCTGCACAATCAGGATGTTGTGTTTTTTCGCGAAAGCGATCAGTTCGTCGTAAAATTCATCGGTCGCGACAGCGCCGGTCGGGTTGTTGGGATAATTGACATAAAACAGCTTGCATCGATCCGCCAGCGCCGGATCAATTTTTCCAAGATCCGGAAGAAAACGGTTTTCCTCAAGCAGCGGAATATTCACCACGTCGCCGCCGAGATATTTCGAATGCGTTGCCAGCACCGGATAACCGGGAACCGTCTGGAAAACCAGATCGCCGGGATTTACAAAGGCCAGCGGAAGCATGGCCAGCGCGGGTTTGGTTCCGATGCTGTGGTTGATTTCCGTGGCCGGATCAAGATCAACCCCGAAAAACTTTTTCATATAATCGGCGGCGGCCCGCTTGAACTCCGGAATGCCGTTATCGGAATAACCCCGGTTGGACGGCTTGTCCACCTCCGCCTTAAGCGCCTCGCGAATCGGAGCCGGTGCCATCTGGTCAGGTTCGCCCACCCCGAAATCGAGAATTTCAAGGCCGGGATGATTCTGACGGGCTTTGGCTTTGGCCCGCTTGATTTTTTCAAATTTATAAATTTCGGTCGAGGTTCCGTATTTTTCTCCGCCGATCCGTTCGGCAAACAGTTTCTGTGCATTCATCATATTAAAAATCCTTCGCTGAGTTAAAACGGCTCGCCGCTGTCCGCACCGGACCGCAGCGGATTTCCCTTCGGAATCAGCCGGTCCAGTTGTTTTTCAAATTCTTCGATCGAAAATTTTGACAGAGGAATACTCACATCCGAATTCTGCAGAATACCGTTTTCGACCGTGACGTTTTCACGGAAGAAACCGATCACCAGTTTTTCGTCCAGTACATCCACGCCGAGGAAAACGATATCCACCACCTTTTCCCGTCCGTTCTTATACTCCTTGGAGACAGCCAACTGTATATTACGGGCATAATCACCATGCCGCGTAAATTCCTCGTCGCTTTTGCTGTGCTGATATCCCCGCGCAGCAAGAACCTTTTTCATGCTCTGTCCAAACAACATATTCAACTCCTCTTCCGCCGTCAACGGCCGGAACCCGTATAAAAAAGAAGGCGCCTTTATAAATCACGGATAACACTCAGGGAAGCCCAAAATGCCCGGAGGACGGACGGAGTTTCGCCTCCGGATTCTTCGGCGGAAGATCCTACAGCAAGTTCGCCGCCTTTTCCGCGAGCTCTGAACGAACCCCTTCTGTCAGAAGAATATGTGCGGCAAGCGGTTCCCGGCGGAATTTATCCACCACGGCGCTGAGTCCGCTGGATAAACTGTCCACATACGGGTTGTCAATCTGGTACAAGTCGCCGGTCAGAACAATTTTGGTATCGTGCCCGGCGCGGGTGATGATCGTCTTAACCTCCAGCGGGGTCAGATTCTGGGCTTCGTCCACAATCATAAACTGGTTGGGGATGCTCCGCCCGCGAATATAGGTCAGGGGTTCCACATCGATCAGCGGATTGGAGGCCAGCAAGGCTCCGCCTTTCTTGTGCGGCCCCGTTGAACCGGGACGGGTATGCACAATCAGTTCCAGCGCGTCATGAACGGGCTGCATCCAGGGAACGAGCTTTTCTTCAATCGTACCGGGCAGATAGCCCAGATCGCGCCCCATCGGAAAAATCGGACGCGAAACCAGCAGGCGCTTGTAATACCTGGTGTCGATCACCTGATAATAGCCTGCGGCAATCGCCAGCAGCGTCTTGCCGGTGCCCGCTTTTCCGGACAGGGTGACCAGCTTGATTTTATCATTCATCAGCGCATCCATCGCAAACCGCTGCTCCCGGTTGCGGGGCGAAATCGATGCGCCCTCGCCCGAATTCAGCAATTTGACCACCCGGCGGGTTTCCGCATCATAGCGTGCCAGCATCGTCTGCCTGTGATCCTGTGAATTACGCAGCGTCACATACTGATTGGGCAGCATGTCATCCGAATCGGGAAGCACCGCAAACCCGTCCTGCGCAAACAACCGGATGGTTTCCGCATCCACATCCGCCACCGTTTGTCCGGTGTACAGTTCATCCGCCTCACGGGTTATCCCGTTTTCATAATCTTCCGCCGCCAAACCCAGCGCATCCGCCTTCAACCGGAAATTGATGTCTTTACTGACCACCGTACACCGCTCGTCCGGATTCGCCTTCTGTAAATCCATCGCCATCTTTAAAATCAAATCGTCCGCCGTCAAACCGACGGCAAACGGATTTTCCTTATCGGCGAAAATCACCTTGATGCTGCCGCCGTGATCCAGCGTCACGCCGTCGGAAAGCCGTCCCTGCTTGCGCAGCTCATCCAGCGACCGGGAAACCGTACGGGCGTTGCGCCCGCGCTCGCTGAGTTCGCGTTTAAACTGATCGATCTCCTCCAGAACCTTCAGCGGAATAATCACATGACTCGCCTTGAAATGGCGGATTGCGGTGGGATCGTGAAGCAGAACATTAGTGTCCAGAATGAAATTTTGCATAACGAACCATACAAACTTCCGCCCTCTGGAAAAAGTTCAATTTCCAAAATTTGGTGCCCGCTCTCAAAAAGAGAGTAAAAAAGGGTTGCACGACAGAAGCTTTTCCTGTTTTATCCCCGCTTCACCGAACCCTTGAGGAAATTGATTTATGGCAAAAACGAGCAGTGTCGTTAAAAACAACAAGCGCATGAAAATGGCGGATAAATATTTCGCCAAACGCGTGGAGCTTAAGACAATTATTCACAATCCGAAAACGTCGTACGACGACCGTATGGCCGCGTTCGATAAGCTGCGCAAGCTTCCGCGCAATGCGAATCCGATTCGCGTTCAAAGCCGCTGCCGCGCAACGGGCCGAACGCGCGCCGTTTACAAAAAATTCGGTATTTCCCGCATTACATTGCGCGAGATGGCGTCACGGGGTTTGATTCCCGGCATGACGAAAGCCAGTTGGTAGTACAGAATTTCCGTTCTCACTCGATGCGCTCCGGACTTGTCCGGGGCGCTTTTTTTGTTTTCCGATCCGGACAGCCCTGTCCGGCATCCTCAACCGGCCGGTTTTTCCGGTTTTACTTCCGCCGCCGTAACGGGAGTTTCAGCGTGACCATTTCCGTTTTTGAGCAATTCTTCAGGCACTTCGCCGGTTTCAAGAATTTTCATAACCTGCTCGCCGTCGAGCGTTTCATATTTGATCAGCAGTTCAGCAATCAGTTCAAGCCGGTCGCGGTGATCCTTCAGAATCTGACTGGCGGTTTCGTGCGCTTCTTTGAGAATACTGTCGATTTCAGCATCGATCAGCTGAGTGATTTTTTCGCTGTGAATTTCATTGCGGCTGATTTCCCGGCCCAGGAACATCTGATGCTGATCTGATCCGTAATTGCGCGGGCCCAGCGTTTCGCTCATGCCGAATTCACACACCATTGCACGGGCAATGCGGGTGGCGCGTTCGATGTCGTTCTGCGCACCGGTGGTGACATCGCCGAAAATCAGCTCCTCGGCGGCGCGTCCGCCCATCAGGCCGATCAGCATGCCCATCAGGCGCTTGCGCCCCTGCGTGTAGCGGTCTTTTTCCGGAAGCTGCATGGTGGCGCCCAGCGCACGGCCGCGCGGAATAACCGTCACTTTGTGCAGCGGCTCGGTCTGCTCGGTTTTCGCCAGCACAATTGCATGTCCCGCCTCGTGATAGGCCGTCAGCTTTTTCTCTTCGTTATCCAGCATATGGCTGCGGCGTTCACGGCCCCACGAGACTTTGTCGCGGGCCTCTTCAAAATCGGGCAGCTCCACGGCGGCCGCGCCGCGCCGCGCCGCGAGCAGCGCCGCCTCGTTCACGAGATTCATCAGATCCGCTCCGGAAAAGCCGGGCGTACCGCGGGCCACTTTCTGCAAATCAACTTCCTTGCCCACCGTAACGCGCTTAACGTGGATCTTCAGGATCTCTTCGCGTCCCTTGAGATTGGGCAAATCAATGAACACCTGACGGTCGAAACGGCCCGGACGCATCAGCGCGGGGTCGAGCACGTCGGGGCGGTTGGTGGCGGCAATAATGATCACCCCTTCGGTCGTATCAAATCCGTCCATCTCAACGAGAAGCGCGTTAAGCGTCTGCTCGCGTTCATCGTGCCCGCCGCCCATACCGGAAAACCGGCTGCGCCCCACGGCATCAATTTCGTCCACAAAAATAATACACGGCGCGCTCTTGCGGCCCTGCTCGAACATATCGCGCACGCGGCTGGCACCGACCCCGACAAACATTTCGACAAAATCCGACCCGCTGATGCTGAAAAACGGCACGTCCGCCTCGCCGGCAACCGCTTTGGCGATCAGCGTCTTCCCGGTGCCGGGCGAACCCGCCAGCAGGACGCCCTTCGGCATTTTTCCGCCGAGCCGCTGGAACTGTTTCGGATTTTTCAAAAACTCAACCACTTCCTGAAGCTCCTCCTTGGCCTCATCCACACCCGCTACATCGACGAATGTTGTCCGGTTTTTATCGTCGCGCTGGAGCAGTTTGGCGCGGCTCTTGCCGAAGCTCATCGCCCGTCCGCCGGCCATCTTCATCTGCCGGAAGAAAAAGAAATAGACGAGAAGGATCAGGATAACGAACGGGGCCACATTCCAGAAGACCTGCCAGAACGGGGACGCGGCACGCACCTTGATGGCCCATGAGTCGGAACACGGCCCCCTGCGCCGGCTGCACAAGGCTTTCCAGACCGCGCTCATCCACGACCTGAGTGAAGAAGACTTTGCCGACACCTACGCCCAGACCATCACCTACGGC
>JALOTS010000125.1 GCA_025457785.1 Pontiellaceae bacterium
AATATTCTTGTAGCCGAACCACTTACCCAGCCAGACCAGCGGCATTCCGTCCGGCGTATTCAGCAGGGAGCGGTTTAAGATGGACTGAAGTTTCGGGTTCCGGCGGGCCTCCATAATGCCCGCGACACCCATTGGACAAACGGCACCCGGCGGCTCTTCACCGCGAACAGCCCGTTCAAACACCCGAATCGTATCTGCCATATCAACGGCATCAATTCCAACTCCCAGCACATTAAACCGAGGAACTCCGCACGCCATATCAATAGGCCCCCTTGGAGCTGATTACAGAAGCGACGGTCCGGGCAAGAATGGTAATATCCAGCCAGATCGACCAGTTACGGACGTAATAGGTGTCCCATTTCTCCATGCCGGCAGTTCCGCTTTCACTGCGGCCCGAAATCTGCCAAAGACCGGTCATGCCGGGACGAACGCGGGTTCGCGGAGCGCGGGCCGATTCGGCGAGCTGCTCGTGATGATAATCCGGCAGCGGACGCGGCCCGACCAGCGCCATCTGCCCGGCCAGCACGTTGAACAACTGCGGCAGTTCATCCAGCGAGGTGCGCCGCAGAATTTTTCCGAGCGGGGTCACGCGGGGATCGTTACGAAGCTTGCAATTCTGCTCCCATTCTTTACGAAGCGCCTCATCTGCGGCCAGGGTCTCCTTAAGCACCTGATCTGCATTCCGAACCATCGTTCGGAACTTGACCGGATGGAACAGCCGGTTTTTTTTACCAATCCGTTCCTGCATAAAAAAAGGATTCTGCCTGTCGATAAGCAGAATCAGCAGAGACAAAATCACAGTCAACGGCAACCAGAGAGGAGCCGTCAGAAGCGTCAGGAACAGATCCACTCCCCGCTTAAAAATGCGGGCAAAGGGATTCAGCAGGTTGCTGGTAATCTCCATCCCGATCAGCGTGCCCAGCGTACGGGGAACCGCCCAGAGAAAAACATCCTCTTTAATATCCGGCAGAAGCACCACACGCTGATAACCGGCGAGCGTTTTGTCAAAGTCCGGCCCTTCCGCGAACGCCACCGGAACAATCGCCACAGCGGCATCCGGAGTTTGCCCGGTTAACGGACCAAGCACCGGCACCCCCAGAACCTGTCCGCCCGCGACCGAATCATCCGTAAAAATCCCGCAGGGAATATAACCGAGCTCTTCGTTTTTTTGAAAGGTCTCCAGCACCCCGGAAATTTGAGAAACCGCTCCATACAAAACCGTCGGACATCCCCAGCGCCCGGCAGCAAGCAGCATTTTTTTTACAGGAATACGGGCCAGCGGAATAAAAATTGCGCTGAATAAATAGGAGACCAGATAAACAATGCGGCTGGATAGAAACTGGGTTCGTCCGAAAAAAACGGCGATCCCCGCCAGCGCAAAAACCGCCAGCAATAACAGTTGAGTGCGGCGCAATTCCTCGACGGCACCCAGGCCCCATGCCGGCACAGACTGGGTGATCACCGCACCGATACACCACACCGGAATCAACGCCAGCGCATAATGAACCGACACCGGAATCCCGTGAATCTTAAAAATGATCCAATTACCCAGATAGAGACCGATCAAAAGAACCAGTGAATCACTGAAGCAAAGCGATGCAATATCCAGAGCCTTCCGCCGCCAGAACGAACTGCTTTTTTTTACATCCGCCATAATGAACCCTTTAGACCGTCAAACATCTTCCGCCGCTCAACGGGAGTTGAAGAAACTACAAAACGTTCGCAAAAGAAGCGAATTACACCGCATTTTGCTTAGCCGACCTGGAAAAAACCGTCATCAGAATAATCCGCATATCCAGCCGGAACGTCCAGTTCTCAACATACCACAGATCGCATTCAACGCGCTTTCTCAACTTTTCGTCCGTATCGGTCGGACCGCGCCAGCCATTGACCTGAGCCCATCCCGTAATGCCGGGTTTTACATGGTGCCGGTGCAGATATTTATCGACCCGCTGCGAAAATTCATCGGTATGCGCCAGCATATGCGGACGCGGCCCGACCACGGACATATCGCCCATCAGCACGTTAATAAACTGCGGCAGCTCATCCACATTGGTTTTGCGCATCCACTCGCCGACCCAGGTTTTACGCGGATCATCTTTGGATGCCTGAATCCGGTCCGCCACGTCCGGAGCGGTCACACGCATCGAACGGAACTTATAACACAAAAAATCATTCTGATTATATCCGGTGCGCTTTTGTTTAAAAAGAACCGGCCCGGGAGACGAAAGCCTGACCATGACCGCCGCAAAAATAAACAGCGGTGAGGTCAGCAGTAAAACCGCGCTTGAAAACACGATGTCAAACATCCGCTTCAACACCTTGTTTTTAAATTGATCCAAAGGAATATTCTTTAACCGGAGAACCGGCCATGAGAAAAACTGAGCATACTTTACGCCCCCAAAGAGTTCACCTTCCATATGGGGAATAATATTCACTCCCAGCCCGAACTCATCGGTCAAATCCGTCACGGAGGAAAAATCAACATCACATCCGACCGGAATCAGCATAAACAGTTCATTCACCCGATATTCACAAATCACCTGGCGCAATCGCGCCATATCTCCAAGAGTTGCGACGGGCTCGCGGCAAATGACCCGAAAGCCGTACTCCGGACTTTCGCCAATCCGGAGTTCCAACTCTTCGGCGACATCTCCGGCACCGATCAGACAAACATTTTTAAGGTTCTTTTTCTGACGCCTCAACTGGAGGATCGTATAATCTCCGGCGCAATGTAAAACGAGTGCCCCAAAAGCGAAAATAAAAACAAAATAAAACACAATCAGACGCGAATAGGCGGCTTCTTTGAAGAAAAAACCCAGCATCGAAATGCAAACCCCGAATATAAAGCAGGATTTCGCCCAGGCAATGAGACGGGGAATCCCCTGCACAAATACTTGATGAGCTTTAGAAAAATAGACCGCAACACTCCAGCTCACGACCCCCATCAAAATCAATATTTTATCCTGCTGCGTAGAAGCCATCCCTAATTGACGGATAAGATGCGCCAGCAAAAAAGAGATGCCCATCCAGACACACTCCAAAACAAAGTATATCTTCCCGATCATTTTTTCCGCATCATTTCTCATACCGTTAACCTCTTTTTAGAATGCTCCAAAGGCATTTATATACTCTTCCGCAATTCTGTCCCGGTTAAACCGGGCTGCGCGGCCTCGCGTCGCCCTCCCGTCAATCGCCTCGGGATGAAGCAAAGAATCTTTCATGGCGGAACGCAGCAAACCACTGTTCCCTGAAAAAAAAGACTGAGTACTATGACAACGCCGCTTCGATCAACTCTTTCGTCTCGCGAATATGCGATTTGGAACTGGCCCCGAAGAGCACGGATTCTATTTTGGGAAACTGCCCCAGATAATCGATGGCTTCCTTTGGACGCAGCGCCCCGGCCGCCAGCACCTGCATGGCAACCGGCCGGAACGTCCGGTTTCTGAGGTACTCCTCATACAACTCCCGTCCGCCCGACATACGGAATCCGACCTTATTAATGGAGGAACAGATTACCGGATTTTCAATGCCGACCGATTCCAGCACATCCAGCAGTTTCGGCATATTCATGGTAATATAGCCAGGCTCTGCGTTGTATTTCTTTTTAATATACGCGTGATATTCCGCAAAAACCTCGTTGGCACCCAGTCCCAGAATCATATCCGTCAGCACATTCTGGATAAAAATAACCGGGGTATTAATTCCCCTGAACATCTTCAGCTCGGCATCGATCAGCATTTCCATAAACTTGCTGAAATCCTTATTCAACAGTGCCAGACCTCCTTTGGCCGCAAAACTGAAAATATTGCCGGGAAGGTACTGTTTCATCGCACCCAGCGGCCCCAGTTCCGTGACGGCATTTGCGTATTTATGGGCATAAGGCATACAGGGAAAGATGTTAAATCTGCTGTAGCGGCCCGAATTGTTTCTCATGATCTCCGTAATTTCGGCAATCCGGTCATGCGTCGTACACATGAAGGTGTTAATGCCCAGATCAATCGCCTGATCCAGCACATACATAATGGATTGCGCATCTTTAAAGCGCCGCGCCTGCTCACGGGACTTTTCGTCCGACAGATGGTTTACGGCAAAAAACTGATTATCTCCGAATAATACCTTGTCCATACTACTCTTTCCCGTCCTTGATTAACATTTCGATGACACTGTCCGTATATAAAGCCTGCTCAAAGGTGTTGATATTGCCCGGTGTCCGGTTTTTCACGTTTTCAATGAAGTAATCGACCTGAGCACTGTACTCCTCGCCGCGCAGGTAAAAATTAACCGGCAAGGCCAGGTCGGTAATATACTTTATACTCCACCCCTTGGAGAGCCCCTCCGAGGCATTTTCCTCTTTCAGATAAATTTTCAGCTCCGTCGCGTCACAGATAATTTTCCCTTTTTCACCGAGAATCATCAGCGAGGTCGACATTTTCCGGTAGGTCTCGTCGCTCCAGTTCACCGATAAGGTTCCCGACAATCCGTTTTTCAGAATCAGCGATGAAAAAACCGCGTCTTCAACTTCCCTGCTGTAAAACTTTTTTAGCAGCGTTCCCTTCACCGAAACCGGGCGTCCGATCACTTCCTGAATCAAATTCAGCACATGCGAAGCATAATCAAACAGACAGCCGCCGCCTTCTGCGGCCTGAGATCTCCACGAGCCGCTCTTGGAACGCACCACCACCGGCCCGTAGGCCTCGCCGGTAAAATGAAACGGGGTGCCGATAATGCCCTTCGCCAGCAGCCGCTTCATCTCCCGGAATGTCCCGATGAAGTGGTTATGGTATCCCACCTGATTCACCACCTTATGTTGAGCGGCCAGATCGACAAGCTCCCGGCCCTGCTCCAGCGTCAGACTGAAAGGCTTCTCGCAAAACACATGAATTCCTTTTTCAATCGCGGCTTTTACCATCCTGTAATGCAGCTTCGTCGGTGTGGCGACAAAAACGGCATCCAGCGTCTCCTGCTCCATCATCTTATTAAAATCATCATACGCGCTGACGGAGGGGTTATACTGTTTAACCCCGCTTAACATCAGAGACAAGGTGTCGCAGACCGCCGACAGCTTTGCCTCCGGATGCGCCCCCACAATGGCCGCATGCGACAGCCCCATTTTACCCAAACCGATTACTGCTGTTTTTATCATGTATATCCTTATCCTATTTATTCGGTGACCCTCTTCAACACTACTTCAACAACCCCTTTTCTTTCAACTCTACAAGAGAGCCTTCATAATCACTCGTCACGAGAGGCTGATCTTTCACCCATGCAACAAACTTCTCAATGCCTTCCGCAAAACCAGTCTTAGGCTCATACCCCAGCAATACCTTCAGTTTGCTTACATCGGCAAAATTATGGCGAATATCGCCAATTCTAAATCTGCCGCTCACCTCCACCGGAACTGACCGATCAAACTTTTCCAAAAGAACGCGCACAACCTCAGAAACGGAGACCGGAATACCGGTTCCCACATTAAAAGCCTCGTTGGAAACGCTTTCCGCCTCGATTCCTGCAATGGTAGCCCCCACGACATCATCAATATAAACAAAATCGCGACTTTCCCTGCCGTCCTCAAAGATATTAATGCCCTGCCCGCTCTTAATCCGATTGCTGAAAATGGACAATATCCCGGTGTAGGGATTGCTTAAAGATTGCCCCGGGCCATATACATTCTGATACCGAAATGAAATTCCCGCGATCCCGACAGACTCGCACACATTCAGAACCATCTGTTCCTGAACCTGCTTGGTGATCCCGTAGATAGATGACGGATGAATCTTTGAGTTCTCATCCGTCGGCACTGCCCTCAGAGAACCGCACCCGGAATACTTAACCTCAAAGTCTCCGCGCTCCATATCGCCAGTTGAGCGATGGGTCGGATACACCGCTCCCTGCTCAACACTCATATACTTTCCTTCACCGTAAATGGCCCGGCTGGATGCCACGACGATCTTTTCCACCTGGTTTTCAGAATTGGCCACCAAATCCAGCATCTGTGCCGTGGCCTGAATGTTGACGGCTGAATACCGTTCAATCTCGTACATAGACTGCCCGGTGCCTGTTTCCGCCGCCAGATGGACGATGACATCCTGATTTTTGAGTGCCTTTATTAAATCCTCTTTAACACACACCGACCCCTGAATGAAATCCACTTTGTCTTTAATTGAGCGATAAAGAGGAGACGTCATCTCCGGATTCTCGCCATGAATCTGCCTGGAAAGAGAATCTAAAACCCGGACCCGGTATCCTTTCCTGATTAACTGCAGTGCCATATTAGAACCGATAAACCCGGCTCCGCCCGTGATTAATATGTTTTTCATGTACTACTTACCTTTCTGAGATGAGCTCTTCGATAAAATCGACGATGGATCGAAGCGTTTTTTGCGGCGCCAGCGACCGTTTCTTCCACACCGCCTCCACAAAGGCGTCTGCATCGGGATCCCCGTCGGCAAAAACCACATAATTATCGGAAAACAGCGGGCTGCGCTCCACGTACCGGTTGTTTGTAATGATCTTGGTT
>JALOTS010000126.1 GCA_025457785.1 Pontiellaceae bacterium
TTTTTCGGGGCAAAAAACGGGTCGTGAGGTTTGTGGAATCCGAGGCCGATAAAGAAAGGCTTGTCTTTGTTTTCTTCCAGAATCCGGACGGCCTCTGCGGTATTCTGCCCGTCGGGTTGATCCAAGTCATCGCCCTCGGCCGCCAGCCACTGGCACCAGGAAAGCCGTCCGTCCGTCAGGTTTCTGCCTTCACCCTGCCGCCCGATGTCAGTTATTTTTCCGTCAAAGAAAAACTCCCAGGATTGCGGATCTTCGAAAAGAACCTTTTCTCCGGCGGTATTGACCCCCAGATGAAAGATTTTTCCCAATCCGGCTGTGTAATACCCGTTTTGGCGGAACAATTGGGGAAATACAACCATTTCGGGGTGCAGCCTGCGGAAGGGAATTTCGTTGTTGAGAATACCCGTCTCCTCCGGACGCAAACCGGAAAGGAAGGAAGAGCGGCTCGGGTTGCATACCGGATACTGGTCATACGCATTATGAAACAGCATGCCTTTATGCGCCAGACGGTCGATGTTCGGGGTGTGCAGTCCTTTTTCGCCATAACAGTCGAGTTCGGTGCGCAAATCATCGATTACAATCAACAGCACGTTCGGTTTTTTGGCGGCATCCGTATTTTCACTGAGGGAAAGCACCGGTGTGCAGGCCAGTGCGGCACAGACCAGCGGGCGAATCATTTTTTTGAGTTTATGTATCATGACTGGTTTTTCCTTTTGTTTTTCAATTTGTCCCGGATGCTATCACAATCCCGGCGGAGAACGGCTCATATTTTCCGGAAATTTTTATATTTTCAGTTTCGATCAGGACGCTGGAACTTATTTGTTTTTGCCGGAGTCCTTGCGGGACGTTCGGGCCTGACGCTCCATCCCTCTGAAACCGGCGGAGCGGGCGGACAGATCGGCTTGAACGGCTGTCCGGATTTTTGCCGGACTCCATTTGCGCCGCTCCGTAAGGAATTCTTCCAGCAACTGCGCGAGAAGTTGCGGTGAAAATCCGAAGGTGGTTTGCGTTTTTTCAAAGATCCATTCCGTCCATTCCATAAACGCACCGAAAACCGATTCGCGGTTTTTCCAAAGAAGCGGGGCGGTCTGCGGGAAACGTCCGTTGTTTACCGTGATATCCCAGAAGCGGGCGAATCTCCGGATTTTTTGAAGTTTGAGGAAGCTGAGTGTGGAGGTCTGCACCACGTTATAGGGCGGAGAGTTATTGTAAACCATCTGCCATTCCTGATCGTGCCGGGCAATGGGGGCTCCCCGGAGTTTTTTCAGAATGCCGAGCTGGATTTCATGCGGGCCGCAGGCGTGCAGGCGGTCGAACCCCGCCGCAATGCTTTCCAGGGTTTCGCCCGGCAGTCCGGCAATCAGGTCGGCGTGCAGATGGATTGACGGCATGGCGGCGAGTGCGCGGAGATGGGCTTCAATCCGCTCCGCATGAAGTGCGCGGTTGATTCGTCTGGCAACGTCTGCGTTGAAGGTTTGCACGCCGACTTCAAGCTGGAAAAAGCCGGGAGGCGCATCCGCCATCAGTTCTTTAAGCGCCGCCGGCAGGTGATCGGGTTCCCATTCGAGATGAAGCATCATGCCGTCGCGCCGGTTTTCGAGAAAATAGCGCAGGATGGCGGCGGCATGCGCGGAATGGATATTAAAACTCCGGTCGAGAAATTTAAAAATCCGGGCGCCCCGTTCAATGAGTTTTCCAAAGACTGGAAACAGTCGGGCCGCCGGAATAAAGCGGACGGTTTCTTCGAGTGCCGAGAGGCAGTATTCGCAGTGGAACGGGCAGCCGCGCGAGGTTTCCACGTAGATGCGGCGGCGGGCGATGTCTTCCTCGGTGTATTCGTCGTAGGGCAGGGTGATGGTTTTTAAATCGACCGGCTGCGCATGGATGACTTTCGGCGGGGTTTTTCCGGAAAGCAGGTCGCGGCACAGTTTTTCAGTCGCAAGTTCGCCTTCACCGCAGATGAGATGGTCAACGAGGCCGAAAAGGATCAGCTCTTCGTATTCGTAGCTGACTTCCGGTCCGCCGATGATGATTTTCAAATCCGGACGAACGGCGCGAAGAATGAGAACCGTTTCGGTAATGAGAGTGAGGTTCCAGATGTACACGCTGAAAAGGATGATTTCGGCGCGGCAGGCCAGCAGTTTTTCTGCAGCGGCTTGCGGTGAAAGGCGGTTGTCGAATTCAATTATCACGGAACGGCCGTGCAATTCGCCGAGATTGGCCCGCAGACAGCGCAGGGCGAGCGCTGTGTGGGAATAGCGGGCATTAAACGTTGAGAAAACGATCTCCATACGTTACAAATACCCTCTTTGAGGTTTTTTGGGGAGTAGAAAAAAATGGCGAGTCCTGTCTGTATTTATGGAAATCCGGCGCTCCGGAAAAAATCCGAGCCGGTCAAAGCGGTTTCGGAAGAAATCCTCGAACTGGCGGATTACATGCTGCGTGTCATGTACGCGAAGGAGGGAATCGGTCTGGCGGCGGAACAGATTGGCCGCACCGAGGCTGTTTTTGTGCTTGATGTGCCGTTTGATGCCGATAAAAACGATATGGGGTTGCCGAACAATCCCGGCGTTACGATGCCGCAGGTGATCATTAATCCTGAAATCATCGGTACGTCCGATGAAATGAAAGCGGCCGACGAAGGATGCCTCAGTTTTCCGGATCTGTATGTTTCAGTCGCACGTCCTGCGGAAGTCGTTTTGCGTTTTCTCGACCGCGGCGGGAACGTGCAGGTGATGAAGGCCAAGGGATTACTGGCGCGCGCCATTCAACACGAATTCGACCATTTAAACGGCATTCTGCTTTATGACCACATGTCTCCGGCCGCTCGCTTAAAAAATGCGCTGCGGTTGAAAATGCTTAAAAAGAAGAGCCGGGAAAGCGCATGAAGTTGAGCGGACTTTCTGCGTTACTGGGCGGAATTATCCTGTTCAGCACCATCGAAGTGGCCGCGAAGCTGATGCAGTCGGGCGGCGGTACCGCCGGGAATTATCCCTTCTGGATGGCATCGATCCGGTTTATAACCGCAGGGCTGATTCTTTTGATTCCCGCCCTGTTCGCCCTTCGCGGCAAACCCTTCACTGTGCGGGATGCCGCCGCGCTGGCGGGACTCGGTTTGCTGGGCGTTACACTGATGTCCAGCCTCTATCACCTTTCCATCACTTTTCTTCCGGCCAATGCGGCCGCGCTGGTCTTCAGTTGCAATCCGGTGTTTGTGATGCTTTTTTCCCCGCTCGTTCTTCCGGAAAAAATTACGGCCCGCAAGCTGGCGGCCGTCGCGCTTTGCCTGGCCGGAATCTGTGTGCTGGCCCGTGACCGGGCCGACGGAATTTCGACCGTCGGATTGCTGCTCATGCTGCTGGCCATTGTTATTTTTGCGATCTATACGGTGTTTTTTAAAAAAATGACACCCCGGTACGGCGCGCTTCCCGTCACGGCGTTCACGGGATTAATCGGCGGACTTTGCATCCTGCCGCTGGCGCTGAAATTCGAAGGATTTCCGCTACCGTCCTATACAAGGATTGATTGGTCCGGGATTGCCTATCTGGCACTCATCGGAACCGCGCTCGGTTACTTTCTCTTTATTTACGGCATGGGACACGTCGAAGCCGGCACCGGGTCAATGGCCTTTTTTCTGAAACCTTTTCTCGCCGGGCTTTTTGCCTGGATGATCCTTCGGGAAGAACTCACTGTCTCCCTCCTGATCGGCGGCGCGTTCATTCTCGGCGGAATGCTCGTTGCGCTCATCCGAATGCCGTACCGGGGAAAACCGGATGAAGGTGCTCGCGGAGCCGCAACCAAGAAAAGTCCGATCAAAATTCCGCTGCATCGACCGCTTTGAACCAGCCGGACGGATCGGCTGCATATAATACATCCATATTGCAAAGGCCGGGGTTCCATCCTTCGCGCCGGGCATGATCAAAGCAGAACGGCAGATCCTCCGGTTGCAGCGGCTGTGTGCGAATATTCATCAGGCGACTTTAAAAATACGTATCCGGTGATTCAGTGAATCACAGTACCGGGCTCATCAGGGCCGCGATGTTTTCGAGCAGTTGTTTGTACTGCGGGCGGTTTCTCCAGCGGGTCAGGATGATTTCGTGACTGAGGTCAATTTCCTCGTGGATGATGTTTTTCATGGCATCGGCAAACGGTTCGCTGTAGATCGCAACGCACGTTTCATAGTTCAAATGCAGGCTGCGCACATCGAGATTAGCCGTTCCGACAATCGCAAATTCTCCGTCCACGACAAATGCCTTGGCATGCATGAAGGGCAGTCGGCGTTCGTAGATGTGTACGCCCGCCAGCAAAAGATCTTCATAGAGAGACCGGCTGGCATAGCCGGCATAACGGTGATTGTTTTTTTTGGGGACAATCAGCCGGACATCCACGCCGCGCAAGGCGGCGGAACGCAGTGCGCGGAGAATCTCTTCCGGCGGAACAAAGTAGGGTGTGACCGCCATGATTTGTTTTTTCGCCAGGACGATGCTGCTGAAAAAAATTTCGGTTGCGCGGGCATCTGTATCGGAAGGTCCGCTGTTGATCATGCGGGCGGTAACATTTCCTTCGGCGGCTGTTCCGGGAAAGTATTCGTGGGTCAGCAGGGTGTCGGGTGATTCTCCGGTAATGAAATACCAGTCGCGCAGGAAGCAGTATTGGAATTCCTGTACGAGGGGGCCTTTGGCTTCAAAATGATAGTCGCGAATCGGGCCGTTTTTATATTCCGAAGTGTTTTCGTCGTGGATGTTGATCCCCCCGAAAAAGGCGGCGGTTCCGTCGATAATGAGGGATTTGCGGTGGTTGCGCAGGTTGATTTGGAACTGTTTCTTAAGGAGGTTGGCCTGTGTCCAGCCCGCGACTTTGAATCCGGGGGTTTTTGCGGCTTTCCGGAAGAGCCCCCCAAACAGGGCGCGCGTCGAGCCGAAGCGGTCGTAGAGCAGGCGCACCTGAACGCCTTCGGACGCTTTCGCCGTGAGCGCCTTCATGAATTCCTGACTGATTTTGTCATTGCGGATGATAAAACATTGGAAGTGAATATGGTGTCTGGCGTTGCGGATGGCTTCCAGCATGCGCGGATAGGCCTCGTCGCCGTCCACCAGCGGGTCGATCCGGTTGCCGGGCAGCGGTGGATGATTGGGAATAAGTGCGTCGAGTGTCCGGTTGAATTCGCGCTGAAACTCATTTTCGGCAGGTGCGGCGGCAATGTCGTGCCAGTAGGCGCGCGGCGCGGCGATTTTCGTTCCCTGCCGTTTTTTTAGAAGATGTTCATCGGCCAGCGATTTTTGAAACCCCCGTTCGCTGACGCGGCTGATACCGAAGATGAGGTAGAACAGGGGTCCAATGATGGGAAATGACCAGGAGATAAAAATCCAGAGGAGGGCGGAACTGGCGTTGCGCCGGCGTCGAAGACAGTGCGACGTGATCAATAAAAACGTGGTCAGATGAAGCATCCCCCACAACAAAAGCAGAAGCGATTTCGTCATGGCGCAAACTCTACCCGATCACGCCCCGCCCGCAACCAAAAAGAGAGCGGGCGGCGATCTTCTCGTGATTTGCAAAACTTGAAGAACAGCTTTCGGCAGGATAGTGTTCCGCAACTTGAACAAATTATTTCCAGAACTTTCAGCGCCTGCCGGAACGCCCGATGCCGCGTGGGCCGCGCTGGCGTACGGCGCGGATGCCGTTTACGCCGGGCTGCCGCGTTTTTCCGCCCGCGCCGAGGCGGGCAATTTTACCGCTGAAGCGCTTGATGAACTGATCGGTTATGCGCACCATCTGGGCCGCCGCATTTATATCACCTTCAATACGCTGGTTCAGCAGCGCGAACTGAACGCCGCAATTGAAATGCTGGCGCTGATCCGCGACCTCAATGCCGATGGCGTGATCGTGCAGGATATGGGGGTTGTCCGTCTGATTCAGACAAATTTTCCGCAGCTCCGCCTGCATGCCAGTACGCAGATGGCCGTCCATAATCTGGAGGGAGCGCGGCAGCTCGCAGCGATCGGGTTTAAGCGGGTGGTGCCGGCCCGCGAGCTGAATTTGAACGGGATTGCTCACATCAGCCGGAACTGCGGGATCGAAACCGAAGTTTTTATTCACGGTGCGCTCTGCTATTCCTACAGCGGGCTCTGCCTTTTTTCTTCGCATCTGCTGGGGCGCAGCGGCAATCGGGGACGCTGCGCCTACTGCTGCCGCCAGCCGTTCCGCAGTGAAGGGCAGGAAGCACTGCCGTTTTCAATGAAAGATTTTTCTGCCGCCGGGCATCTGGCCGAACTCGCCGCCGCCGGGGCTGCGTCATTTAAAATCGAAGGGCGCATGAAGAGTCCGCTCTACGTTGCCGCTGTGACCGACTTTTACCGTCAAGCACTGGACGGCAAGCTGGCCGAGCCGGAAAAACGGCTGGCGGATATTCAGACCATTTTCGGGCGGCCCTCCACGGAGCTTTATCTGGACGGTTCGGGAAACAGCCCGATTGATCCTGTTAATGACGGTCATCGCGGTGCGCGGATCGGAACGG
>JALOTS010000127.1 GCA_025457785.1 Pontiellaceae bacterium
CCAGCACAATAACCGCATCAACGAATTTTGCGCCGCCCTCGCTGCAAATCTGTTTTGCGAGCTGCCGGCTTCCATGCAACCCGTCGTGAAATCCGTAAGCCGAGCGGCACTCCTCCCCGTCAAGAAACGCAATCATAAATTCCGCCTCATACGGTCCGCGGGCCGCCAGCACCCTCGCCAGTTCCATCAGCACGCCGGAACTCGATCCCGAATCGTTCGCCCCCTGAAAATCATCGGAAATTCCGCTCTTTGTATCAAAATGCGATGCCAGAATAATCATCCGTTCCGTTTTGCCGGGAATGCGCGCCAGCACATTATTAAACAGCATTTTCCCGTTCGGCGTTTCTTCTGAAAAATTATCAATCGTTGCCTTCAGGCCCAATTCTTTCAACCGGGTTTCCAGTAAAACGGCCGCCCGGCGTCCGGCGGCGGTTCCCGAATCACGCGGGCTGATTTTAACCAGCGCTTCGGTTTCAGCCATCGCCTTCGCCCCGTCAAACTTCTCTTTTCCGCAACCCGGAACCACCAAAACCAGGCCGCAAAACACCAGCCGCTTCCACCCCTTGAAACGCTTCATTTAATCTCCTTCACCTGAACAGTTACAAACATCGCCAGCGCAGTTTCGACCGCAACCCAGGCCGACAGCGCAATCAAAATCACCGCAACAAACGGAACGGACGGATGAATTGCGGGATTTCCAACCACCCATTTGCCGATCACAGACTGAACCAGCGACCAGTCGGAGATCACAAACATAAATACCGCAGGAAAAAATGCCGCCATCCAGGCTTTGGAACCGCGCCGGGTATTCATCAGCCAGACCGACACCCCGACCAGCGCCAGCGCAGCCAGCAACTGATTGGATGCGCCGAAGACATTCCAGAAGGTCCGCCAGGCAGGAATCGGATTCCCGTTGCCGTCCGTCATCGTTTGAAAAATAAAAAACAGAGGAACGCCGGATGTAAGAATCGTTCCGGCCAACCGTCCGCCCAGATTTTTAATTCCGGTAAGCTCCTCGATAATGTACCGTCCCAGCCGGGTGCAGACATCCAGCGTGTCGTAAACAAACGTCGTGAAGGCCATCAGGCCGAACGAAATACCGAACGCGGCGGGGATATGAATCAATTCCAGAAACCGCCCGATTCCGGAGGCATAAATAAAATTCGGGGCCTTCGAAACGAGCGGGTCGTCTTTCGCCACAATCATCACACAGGCCAGTGAAACAACCGCCACCATCCCTTCGAGAAGCATCGCGCCGTAACCGATGGATTTTACGTCGCTCTCCTTCGCAATCTGCTTCGATGTCGTGCCGGACGAAACCAGCGAGTGAAAACCGGAACAGGCTCCGCAGGCAATGGTAATAAACAGAAGCGGAAACATCGGGAACCAGAAGCCGGCATTCAGTCCTTCGGCGGCCCGTGTGAATGCGGGATACTCGATCGAACAGCCGCCGAACACCACCCCGATCGCCGCCGCAATCAGCGCGGCGTACAGGAAACACCCTCCCAGCGCGCCGCGCGGCTGGAGCACCAGCCAGACCGGAACCACGGACGCAATCACGCAGTAAACGAGAATCAGCACAGACCAGATCTTCTGCGCCGCAGCCGGATCCGCCGCCAGCCATGCCGGAAAACTGATCGGCATATATTTACCGGCCCAAATCGCAACGCCGACCAGCGGAAGGAAAATCAGCAAAGCCCAGCGCTCATGAAACCGGGTAAACTTCACGAGGAGCCCCATCAGAACCGGCAGAATCAGGTAAAGCAGGGATGATGCGGCTATCGCTCCGCCTCCGACCTCTTCCCCCGACTCCAGAATCACGGTGCCGACAAACGATCCCGCCGTTATATCCGTAAACGCGACAATGATATAGACCAGCGTAATCCAGATGAAAATCATGAACAGCGCCCAGGCCCGGCGGGAAACATGAATACGAATCACCTCGGTAATCGAACGGGCCTTGTGCCGGACCGATGCAATCAGCGATCCCATATCATGCATACCGCCGATCAGCACCGACCCGATCAAAATCCAAAGCAAAGCGGGAACCCACCCGAATAAAACTCCGGCAAGAATCGGGCCGTTGATCGGCCCGGCGGCGGCAATCGCCGAAAAATGCTGTTCCCGGAGCATCTCCACTTTCGCGGGAACATAATCCACCCCGTCGTTATACTCGACGGCCGGTGTCACCCGGCTGTCATCCAGCCGGAACACCCTTTTCGCGAGAAACCGCCCATAGGTGAGATAGGCCAAAAGAAAAAAAACCGCCGCTCCGCCAACTACAAAAAAAAGACTCATCCTCATCTCTCCCGGGATCAGACTCCCGCGTCACGGGAACGCGGTATTGATTTCACACACCGGCCGGAAGACGGCGTTTATTCTCCGCCGTCGGTCTTCGCCTTGGCGGTTGCTTTGATCTTTATGACCAGCTCATCGGCGAGCTTTCCGTCTTCCATCAGCGCCTTGCGGGCGCCCTCGCGCCCCTGACCCAGTTGCCGTCCGTCGTACGAAAGCCAGGAGCCTTTCTTTTCGATCAGCCCGCAATCGGTTCCGGCATCAACAATGGAACCGGTCCACGAAATGCCTTCCGCGTAAAGAATGTCAAACTCAGCCATAGTGAACGGCGGAGCCACTTTGTTTTTGACCACCTTGACCTTGGTTCGGTTCCCGTAAATGGACCCATCGGTGTTTTTGAGCTGTCCGATGCGGCGGATATCCATCCGCACGGAAGAATAAAACTTCAGCGCCCGCCCGCCGGGAGTGGTTTCAGGACTGCCGAACATCACGCCGACTTTTTCGCGGATCTGATTGGTGAAAATACAGCAGCAGTTGGAACGGGAAATGGCTGAGGTCAGTTTGCGCAACGCCTGGCTCATCAGCCGCGCCTGAAGGCCGACGTGCGACTGGCCCATTTCACCATCCAGTTCGGCACGCGGCGCGAGTGCTGCAACGGAATCGACCACCACCACATCAATCGAATTGCTCTTCACCAGCGCCTCGCAGATATTCAAAGCCTCTTCGCCGGAGTCGGGTTGCGAAACCAGCAGATCGTTCAGGTTCACGCCGATCTTCTGGGCATACCCCGGATCAAGCGCATGTTCCGTATCAATGAACGCCGCCGTGCCGCCCTCTTTCTGAACATTGGCAATAATGTGAGACACCAGTGTCGTTTTGCCGGAGGACTCCGGGCCGAAAATTTCAATCACGCGCCCGCGCGGCACCCCGCCGATGCCCAGCGCGATATCGAGCGTCAGCGCCCCGGTGGAAATACAGGGGATTTTTTTCGGTCCGGATTCATCGCCAAGACGGACAATCGCCCCGTCGCCATATTGTTTTTTGATGCCCGCGAGCACTGCCTCCAGACTGGAAGCGCCTTCTTTTTTTTCAGTTTTTACAGCCATGCGGGACAGACTACACACCGGCCCGAAATGTTCAAGCGCAGAGCTTGACCGGATCAAATAAAACTTCGTTCCGGACATTCCCTTTGAATTTCCGGAACTGCGGCGATTCTGTGCGTGTACCTGTCTGCGCCGCCCGGGCGAAATTCGCGCCGCAAAACCGGATCAAACGGATTGAACCGGTTCAAGGTCACGGTTGCAAACCCTGGAAAAGTTGACCAGCAGACGGTCGCGCACGGCTTCCATCGGCGGGCATTTGTCACTTAAAATGGTTTTCAATGAAGCGACCGGCAGGCCGGCCAGTCCGCACGGAACGATGGTTTTAAACCCGCTGAGGTCGAGATTGACGTTAAAACTCATGCCGTGAAAGGCAACCCAGCGTTTAAGGCGGAAACCGATGGCCGCCACCTTTCCCTGCTCCGTCCACGCGCCGTTTTTCCCTTCGCGCCGGAAACCCTGAATGCCGAAATCGGCCAGTGTGCGCAAGGCGACCTCTTCGAGATTCCAGAGATAGCCGTGTGAGTCGGCTTCGTTTGCTCCGAGATGAATAATCGGGTAAAGAACCCACTGCCCCGGCGCGTGGTAGGTGACATCGCCGCCGCGTTCAGCGTGAAACACTTCGATGCCCAGCGCGGCATATTCTTCCGGCGTTTTAAGCAGATAATTATCGCGCCCGCGATTGCCGAGTGTCACGGTCGGGGTGTGCTGAAGAATCAGAACGGTATCAGGAATATCCTTCGCCTGCCGCGCCGCGAGCAAACGGCGCTGCAAATCGAGTCCGGTCCGGTACGGCACCGGTTCATCAAACAGTACGGCCCTTGCTTTCATTCAACACCCGACAGGAATCCGAAAGAAAAAAGGGCAGTCTGCACTGCCCTCTGTCATCCGGTTCCGTTCTTCCAACCTCCGCCCGCCGCGCGCCGGGATTACTCTTCTTCTTCGTCGCAAAGCTCGGCGTACTCTTCCGCGCTCAGAAGGTTGTCCACATCTTCTTCTTTGCGCACCTCAATTTTGAAGAGCCATCCCGCTTCATAGGGGCTGGCATTGATCATGTCCGGAGAATCTTCGAGATCACTGTTCACTTCCGTAATCGTTCCGGCCACAGGCGCATAAATATCGGAAGCGGCTTTAACCGATTCCACCACCGCGACTTCATCGCCGGCCTCGACTTCGCGCCCCACATCCGGCAGCTCGACAAACGTGATGTCCGAGAGCTGGCTCTGGGCAAAATCTGTAATTCCCACAACGGCCTCATTATCATCAATCCGCAACCATTCATGAGTCGTCGCATAGTATAAGTCATTCGGTACTGCCATGGTTTTCTCTCCTTATATCTCAATCCCGTTAAAATCTGGAGGCGCGAAGCGGAATTGAACCGCTCTGGCAGGTTTTGCAGACCCGTGCCTAACCTCTCGGCCATCGCGCCCCCCTTTAAAGGCCTTCCAATGTAATGAGCTGAACGATTGTTTAAAGTAAAATTTTATAAAATCTCATTTTTATTTTCCGGAGGCGTGGAAATACCTTACCCGAGTACGGTATTGTCAATCAGCCGGGCTCCGGAAAATTTCACCGCCAATGCAACCAGCACGGGTTTTTCCAGCGTTTGGACAAGCCGTAGCGTCTCATTGTCAACAACTTCAGCATAATCCACTCTGCCGGATGTTTTTTCAATGACACTGCGAACAGCGGTTTTAATCTTTTCCGCGTCACGCTCGCCGTTCGCAAATAATTCCTTAACTTTTTCAATGGATTTGAAAAGGCAAACGGCTTCAGCACGCTCATCCGGAGTTAAATATTTGTTGCGCGAGCTCATAGCGAGACCGTCGGGCTCACGAATCGTCGGCGCAGCGATGATCGTTGCCGGACAATTAAGATCGCGTACCATGCGGCGCAAAATGCGAAGTTGCTGGGCATCTTTTTCGCCAAGAACCATCACATCCGGCTGAACAATATTGAGCAGTTTCGCCACAATGGTGCAGACACCCCGGAAATGTCCAGGTCGCGATGCCCCGCACAGCACACCGGTCAGTGATTCCTCAGAGACCCAAATACTGTGATCATTCAGATACATGGTTGACACGGAGGGATAAAACAGAAAATCCGCGCCGGCATCGCGGCAGAGTTTTTCATCGCGCTCGAAGTCGCGCGGATAGGCATCCAGATCTTCGTTCGGCCCGAACTGCGATGGATTGACGAAAATACTGACGACCGCCACGTCCGCAGATTCCTTCGCAATCCGGATCAGCGAAAGATGCCCTTCGTGAAGGAAACCCATGGTCGGAACAAACCCGATGGATATGCCCGACCGGATCAGCAGCCGCGCCTGTTTCTGCATCTCTTCCGGAGATTGGATTATTTTCATATTCATAACATGGGCCTTTCTTTCCCGACTGACATCAACTTCCGGCGACTGAAGGCGGCTTCCATCAAGGCGGCAACTCCCCTCGACGGACGTCGGCGGAAGTCGCCGTCAGTCAAAATCAGTCGAAAAAACCGCCGTTCTTCCTGTTTTTTCCTTTTACTCCGGAAAGGCGGACTCTTCGACTTCTCTTTTGTAGGCCGCCAGCGCGGACTGAATCTGCGGTCTGAGATCCGCAAACTTTTTAACAAAGCCGGGGACACGGCCATGGCCCATTCCCAGCAGATCCGTAAAGACCAGTACCTGTCCGTCGCAATGGGGTCCGGCGCCGATTCCAACCGTTGGAACGGTCAGCGCGGCGGTAATCTTCTGCGCCAGAGCAGCCGGTACGCATTCCAGCACAATTGCAAAAACGCCGGCCCGTTCGAGTGCCAGCGCATCTTCCAGCAGCCTGGCGGCGGACTCTTCCGTCTTGCCCTGCATCCTGAATCCGCCGGTCTCTTTCACATTCTGCGGCAAAAGCCCGATATGGCCGAGAACCGGGATGCCGTTGGCAATCAGCTTTTCAATCAGATCCGCGCGCATTGCGCCGCCTTCGATTTTAACCGCATCCGCACGCCCTTCCTTCATGAACCGGCCCGCATTTTCCATCGCATGCTCCAGCGTTCCCTGATAAGACATAAACGGCATATCGGCAATAATCAGCGCATCCTTCACTCCGCGCGAAACAGCGGCGGTATGATGAA
>JALOTS010000128.1 GCA_025457785.1 Pontiellaceae bacterium
ACCTCACTGTCGGCTCTTCCCAGCCTGACCGGCAAAACACCGAATGTTACACGTACGGATGCGGTGCTCGATTTTGCGCGCGCCGACGGAACGCCCTGGGCGGGTCTGCCGTCAACTATGGTGGACACCTATGCATCGCGGCATACCGGAACGATACGGATCGCAAAGGCCGGAACGTATAAGTTCTACCTGAAGTCCGATGACGGTTCAAAACTGTGGCTGGACGGTCAACAGGTTATTGATAACGACGGGAATCACGAGATGAAGGAAGTTTCCGGATCACGTACGCTGACGGCCGGAAATCATGATATCCGTGTGGAATTCTTTGAGAATCAGGGAACTGCCGGCCTGATCTTCAGATGGGAAGGGCCGGGTATCGCCAAGGAGGTGGTACCGGAAAGCGTGCTCTCTCATTAGGCACCGAACAGTCCCTGTTTCTCCCGGATTCAGGGTGACCGGATATTGCCCGAACGTTCCGCGTTCGGGCAATGTTGTGTCGGCTTCTCTCACCGCTGTTCGCGGGCTGAACCGCCTTTTTTCTTCGATTTTCGATCAAAGGTCTGCTCCGCCTTTTTTCTTCAGCTCTTCGATTCGCGGGGGCGGATGGTCGGGTAAGGTCAGGTTCAGCTGGCGCAATAAGAACTGGAGGTCTTTCTCCGGCTGCGTGTAGCGCGGCAGGATCAGGGTGCGCCCGTCGGTGGTCGGCAGATGCATGTCGATTTTTTCATACTCCGGATTTGATGCAGGCTTGTTCAGAGTTTTTCATATTTGTTCTGACGAAACCCTCCTGTGCAGTGTTTTGGTTGCGGTTTACGGTGAAGTTCACCCTGAACGGTTTTTCCGCGCCGGGTTATTCCATAACGAAGCTGCCTTTCAGGCGGATTCCGTTCGGATCCGAGGAGGTTCCCACCTTCACTTCAAACCGGCCCGGTTCGACGACCCACTGATTTTCCTGATTCAGCATTTTCAGGTCGCGTTTCGGGGTGAGGGTGAATTGAACGGTTTTTGTTTCCCCGGCTTTGAGCGCGACGCGTTCAAAGCCGCGCAGTACCTGCTCAAACGGCGTGACTGACGCAACAGCGTCCGTGATGTACAGCTGCACCACTTCATCGCCGTCGCAGGTTCCGGTGTTTTTGATCCGGCAGGTGACGGTGACGGGATCGTTTGCCGTAGGTTTTTCCGGTGAGATGTTCAGGTCAGAGTATTCGAACGTCGTATAGCTCAGTCCGAAGCCGAACGGGTAGAGCGGGTCAATCACGCGGGTGCTTCCCCAGCCGTTCACGTCGTTTTTGCCGCTTTGTCCGGCCCATGCGCCGTTGCGGTGCGGTACCGCCAGCGGAAGCTGGCCGACCGTTCGCGGGAAGGTGATCGGCAGTTTTCCGCCGGGATTGATTTCGCCGAACAGGGCTTCGGCGACGGCGACTCCGGTTTTTTCGCCGCCGTGCCAGCAAACCAGGATGCCCGGCACGTTTTGATCGATCCAGTTAATCGCCGCTGACCGTCCGATCATCAAAACAACGATGACCGGTTTGCCGGTTTTAACCAGTTCCTGCACCAGCAGTTCCTGATGACCCGGCAGACGCAGGTCAGTCCGTGAATGGGATTCTCCAACGGTTCTGCCGTTATCGCCTACAACGGCGACAATAACATCGGCCTGCTTCGCTTTCGCGACGGCATCGTCCAGCATCTTCTGTTCCGCGTCGTTGGGCGGTTCCGGAAGAACATCGGATTTCGGGAAGCGGGCATCGGCGAAATCCGCGCCCTGAGAATAAAGGACATCGATCCGGTTTTCCGCGAGCGCTTTGATTCCCGTCAGCGGAGTGATGACATCCGACAGAGCAGGGCCGTAGCGGCAGATCATCGGTTCGATATCGTCTGCGCCCGGGCCGGCAACCAGAATGGTTTTAATTTTTTTGCGATCCAGCGGCAGCACATTGTCCCTGTTTTTCAGCAGAACGATGGATTTACGGGCGGCCTCCCGTGTAACGGCTTCGCTCGCTTCCGTGTGAATTTTTTCCGGCGCTTTCTGCGCATCGACAAACGGATGGTCGAACAGCCCCAGCTCAAACTTGACGCGCAGAACATCCGCCACGCGGGAGTTGATGGTTTCTTCGCTGATTTTCTCCTTTTTAATTGCCATCCGAAGCGGCAGGACAAAGTCCTCCATCTCTTTGAAATTGGTCCGGACATTTAATCCGGCATTCACCGCCAGCGCTATCGCATCTTCCCATGTCTCTGCAACTTTGTGCTGCTCAAACAGGCGTGACACCGCGCCGCTGTCCGACACGACATAACCTTTGAACCCGTATTCTTTACGCAGCAGTTCCGTTAGGAAGTAATGACTCCCTGTCACCGGAATCCCGTCGTAAGTGTTGTAGGAACTCATTGTGCCTTTCGGCGAGGCTTCCATGAACACCTTGCGGAACGGTTCCAGCAGGATTTCCTGCATATCACGGAAAGGAATCTGCGGGTCGGTGCGGCATTGCGCGTCGCGCCCGCCGTGCGGGGCGCTGTACGCGGCAAAATGTTTTACGGTGGAGCCGACACCTTGAGATTGCAGACCGAGCACCTGAGCCTTGCCCATTTCGCCGACCAGAAAGGGCGATTCTCCGTAGCATTCGATGGTGCGTCCCCAGCGGGGGTCGCGGACGGTATCGAGAATCGGCGAATAGATGTTACTATAGCCCAGCGCTTTGGCTTCTTTGCCGGTGATTTCTCCGATGCGGCGCACCAGATCAAGATCCCATGTCGCGCCGACACCCAACTGGCAGGGGAAATTGCAGGCATACGGATGGCATACGCCCCGAATGCCCTCATTTGAAAAATCAACCGGAATTCCGAGCCGTGTATTTTCAATAAACCAGCGCTGGACTTCGTTGATGAGTTCGCCGTGTTTCACGAAATCAATGAATTCATCCTTGTTTTTTACGCCGTTGGCGTGTTCATCGATATTGGCGGCACCGTCCTTCCAGACCCGGGATTTCCATTCCTCCGCCGGGCGTGCCGTTTTGAGCACCCGGCTGAACCCGTAGATCGTCGCCATCTGGCAGGTTTTTTCATCCAGGGTCATGCGTGCCAGCAGATCGTTTATCCGGTCATCGACAGACCGATTCGAATCCTCATACGGGTCAAGCATTCCGTTCTTGTTCAGATCGATCCAACCGCCGTGATAAATTGTTTCTCCGCCTGCGGCTGCACAGGCGATAAATAAGCTGACGATTTGACATCCGGTTTCTTTCCGCATAAGAGGCCTCCGCGTTTATTTTGACTTGAATATACAAACAATGCCCGGCGCGGCAAAGCCGCAACCAAAAAAGATTTTTTTCCGGGCGCAAAGTTCGCAGAGAGATTTGATCCGTTTAAAAAATCCGGCTGTTCATCCGGTTGAAAGGAGGGGCATAGCGGAGACTGTTGAGGGGAATGTTTTCCCGGCGCTTGTGTATGCGGTATTTCTGCAAACCGGTCTGCCTCACGAAATTCCCGCATGCGGGATTTTCAGCAGGAAAGGGCAGGCGGTGCAGCCGGGTTTGTTTTCTTTGGAATAAAAAACCCTCTCCCGGAGGAGAGGGCGGAGCGGAGGCGGGGCAACATATCTGTTTATTTCGGTAACGTGCAGACACCGCCGGCGCATTCGGGCTTTTTCACCTCTTTTTTCGTTTCGCAGGCAGCTTTTTTACCTTCACAGCATGCCGGCTGATTGGTTGTGCATGCCGCTTTTTCCGCCTCTGTCTTTGTACATGCCGCCTGATTTTCGGTGCTGGCAGGGCAGGTTTTTTTCACGGGACAGGTTTTTTCTGCAGGTGCGGTTGCTGCAGGGGCTGGGGCATTGGTCGCGGCATACGTTGAGGCTGTCAGCGCAAACGCTGTTATCGCTATCACTGTTTTTCGCATAAGGAATCCTTTCTTTTTATCCGTCTGGAGAATAGCTGATCTGTTCACTTCCGTCAACTATATGTGAGTGATTTTATTTTGATTCAAAAAAACATGAATAAATTATTTGACGAGTGGTGGGGTATAGTGGCATAAAGTGGAGCCACTAAGGGCAAGGTGGAGTATGAACACACTAGAATCAATGGTAGAAGAGCTGTTTGTCGGGTCGTTTCATCATTCGCTGGATCCAAAACGCAGAATGATAATTCCGTCCGATTGGCGCGCCATGATGGGTGGAACGTCCCGCTTGTATGTGTTTCCTCATCCCGACCGGAAGTGCCTTTATCTTTACACGCTGGCGGAAATGAACCGCCGGTTGCGGCAGTTGCGCGGAGCGGGTTCTGCGGATGCCCAGGACGAGCAGGCGATCCGTGCGATGACCGCTTCAGCGGATGCACTGACAGTGGATGCTCAGGGGCGTGTGCGGATTAAAGATGAATTGCTGGCTCATGCGGAGGTGAAGAGCAAGGTGGTTCTGGTCGGTACGCTGACTCGCATTGAGCTCTGGAGTGAAGAGAATTTTGATATGGCTCTTCCCGCTGTTTCGGCTTTGGCCGAGACGGCTTTTTACGGGGGTTATTAAAAGGAGAAACGGACAATGAGTATTACTTGTTTTGTTAAACAGATGTATTTTTTCAGATCCATCGGGATGAAGCGACGGAGAAAAGAGTTCAATTTTTACAGAACAGAGAATCGCAATCAGCAGCCGTTGATAGGGTCTGAGCACCAAAGATCCAGTTATGCGGTTGCCAGTTCCTGCCGGGCGATTCAATGGGAATCAATGTAAGATTTTATGCATGTGCCTGTGCTGCTGAACGAAACACTGAATCTGCTGGTGACGGACCCGGCGGGAATCTATGTCGATGGCACACTGGGTCGCGGCGGACATGCAGCGGAGATTTTGAAGCGGCTTTCGCCGGAGGGACGGCTGATCGGGCTGGACCGGGATGCGGAGGCGATTGAGCAGACGGAAAAGATTTTAAAACCCTTCGGGGCGCGGGCGGTACGGATTCAAGGAAATTTTTCAGATATGAAAGCGCTTTGCAGACAGGTCGGTGTGACGGAGGCGGACGGGGTGCTCCTCGATCTCGGCGTCAGTTCACCGCAACTGGATGTTGCGGAGCGCGGGTTCAGTTTTGCAAAGGACGGGCCGCTGGATATGCGGATGGATCGGACACAGGGACGCTCTGCCGCCGATTGGGTGAATGAGGAGGATGAAGAAACGCTGGCCGATCTGATTTACCGTTTTGGGGAAGACCGCGACTCCCGCCGCATTGCCCGGGCGATTGTGCTGGAACGGCAGAAGGGGCGGATTGAGCGGACGGTCAAACTGGCGGAAATCGTCGAAAGAGCCAAAGGCGGCCGGCGAGGGCCGACTCATCCGGCAACGCAGACGTTTCAGGCGCTTCGTATCGCCGTGAATGACGAGATGGGAAGTCTGGTTTCGGGACTTGAGGCGGGGCTTGGATTGTTGCGCGGCGGCGGACGGATGACGGTGATTACTTTCCACAGTTTGGAAGATCGTCCCGTAAAGGAATTTTTCAAACGCCATACGGTGAAGCGGGAGTCGCTTCAGCAGGGCGGGGAGCGGCTGGTTGTGGATGAGCCGGCGGTACGGATGTTGACGAAAAAGCCGCTGACGGCCTCGAAACAGGAAATGATGAATAATCCGCGTTCGCGTTCAGCCAGACTGCGAGCGGCGGAAAAGGAAAAGGTAGCATGAAAAGAAGACAAAGCTGTAAATCAAGAGTACAAATTCCTTTTCCTGTGATGCTGGCCAATTTTCTGGTGTCTGTGGCTGTTTTCGGCCTCAGTTATGTCTGGCTGTGCGCCCGCTGCGACCTGCTCGGAAATGAAATAAAACGGCTGGAAGCCGTGCAGCGTGAAACCGGACGGCTGCTGGATAATGAGCAGGACCGCTGGTCGAGCCAGTTGGCGCCGGCCAGTCTGGAACGTGCGCTCAAGCGGCATCATCTGGCGATGCGTCTGCCGGATAAAAAGCAGATTGTCCGTGTCCACAGCGGAGTCCTCGGTTCCGTTTCGGCTCTGGCTTACAAATAGGGAGCTGAATCATGAACTGTTCGAACGGCGGCGGCGGATTTTACCGGGATGATTGTTCGTTGGTTTTTACGTCTCCGGGGAGTTCATGAATTACAAAGGGAGAATGATATTTATTTCCGTTGTTATTGCGGCGGCTTTTGCCGGGCTGGGTGTACGCCTGGCCTTTTTGCATTTACGGCCTTCCCCGGGAACAATGGCGCGGATTGAACGCGGGCGTTATCTCGAACAGGAAACCCGCGGACGGCGCGGGCGGATTATGGATCGCAACGGCAACCTGCTGGCCACGGATATTCAGGCCAAGCATGTCTGTGCCGATCCGAAATTTATTCTGGAAAACGGAGATATTCAGGCCGTTTGCAACGCGCTGTGCAGTAAGTTTTCGATGAATCGCACGGAGGTTTGGAATTTGCTCAATCAGCCGGAGCGGCGGTATGTGCGGATTCAGAAGTTTATGCGTGAAGAAGCGATTGA
>JALOTS010000129.1 GCA_025457785.1 Pontiellaceae bacterium
AAACGCGAGCTGACCGATGGGCTGGAACGGGAAGTGGTGGCTTTTCTCAACTACCACGATGGCGGCATGATCTACATGGGCATTGATAAAGATGGATCGCTGGTCGGAGTCCTGGATTGCGACTCGGTGCAGCTCAAAATAAAAGATCGGTTGAAAAACAACATCCAGCCATCGTGTCTAGGCTTGTTTGATGTCATCCATGAAACCCGCGCAGGCAAAGAAATCATCAAGATTATTATCGCCGGAGGTTCGGAGAAGCCGTATTACCTCAAAAAGTACGGCATGTCCGAAAAGGGCTGTTTTATTCGTATTGGCAGTGCGACGGAGCCGATGGCCGTAAAAATGATTGAAGAGCTTTTTGCACGGCGCACCCGCAATAACATCGGGAATATGCGTTCGCCTCGGCAGGATCTGACGTTTGAGCAACTTAGAATTTACTATCAGGAGTCCGGTTTGGAGTTGGGTGACAAGTTTGCCGCCAACCTTGAGCTGTTGATGGACGATGGATCCTACAACCTTGCCGCCTATCTGCTGGCCGATGAAAATGGAAATTCGGTTCAGGTTGCCAAATATGCAGGTGCCGACCGGGTTGATCTTTTGGAGAGCAAGGAATACGGCTGTTGTTGCCTGATCAAAACCTGCAAACAGGTGCTTGATCGACTGGAAGGCATTGAAAACCGGACGATCAATAAGATCACCCCGAAAGAGCGGCTTACCCGTCACCTGTGGAATCCGGTCGCCCTGCGCGAGGCAGTCATCAATGCGATTATCCATAATGACTACACGGCCGAACTGGTTCCTAAATTTGAGGTGTTCACCGATCGGATTGAAATCACCTCGGCAGGCATCGTTCATCCTGGGCAGGAACAGAACGACTTCTTTGCGGGTTATTCAATGCCGCGCAATAAGACGCTGATGCGCGTCTTTAAGGATTTGGATATGGTGGAATATCTCGGTTCCGGCATGCCGCGCATCCTTAAAGCCTATTCTCGCGAAGACTATACCTTTTCTTCCCGCTTCATCCGCACCGTTTTCCCCATTGACCGCGCCGCGCTCGAACTCGAAAAGGAAGTCACTGCCCGGAACAAAACGTCGGAGAAAAGTTCACCGAAAAACAAGGAGAAAACTAGGGAGAAAACTAGGGAGAAAACTAGGGAGAAAATTTTGGCTATCGTCGGTAATTCTGCAACGGTTTCCACCGAAGAAATGGCTGCTCAGCTTGGAATTACACGCAAAGGGATTGAGTGGCAGATTCGGAAATTAAAAGCGGAGGGCGTTCTGCGCCGTTTCGGTCCTGCCAAAGGCGGTTACTGGGAAATTCTCGATACCAACAACCAACAACCAACAACCATCAACCAACGACTGACTTTATGAGTTTATCGCAACAACAACTTGAAACCATGCTGTGGGGCGCGGCGGAGATACATGGCCAATTGCTGAGAATGTAAAAAAACTGCCGCTAATGCGGCTGTGTGAGATTTTTTAAAGGAGGATAAATCATGTTTCCCGAAATCAGATTACGAAGATTGCGCCGGACCGAAGGGCTGCGGCAAATGGTCGGCCAACCGCTGCCGGGGCCGGAGAAGTTTATTTGGCCGGTGTTTCTGCGCGAGGGGCAGGGTGTTGACGAGCCGATTTCCGCGATGACGGGCCAGTCACGCATGAGCGCGGATGTGCTTCTCCAGCGGTTGGAACCCGTGGTGAAAAGCGGGGTCGGCGGCGTGCTGTTGTTTGGATTGACCGATCCGTCAAAAAAAGATGCCGACGGCTCCGAAGCGTTCAGCGAAAAGGGCGCGGTTCAGCAGGCGATCCCGCTGATTAAAAAAGCGTTCCCGCAACTGACGGTTTTTACGGATGTCTGTCTGTGCGCCTATACCGATCACGGACATTGCGGCCCGTTGCATTCCGCCGGAGAGGTCGATAACGATTTTACCCTGAGTCTGCTGCAAAAGGTTGCGCTGTCCCATGCGGCGGCGGGGGCCGATGGTGTCGCCCCCAGTGCTATGATGGACGGGCAGGTGCGGGCCATTCGTGAAGCGCTCGACGACGCGCAGTTTATTGATACCTTATTGATGAGCTATTCCACCAAGTTTGTCTCTTCGCTGTACGGCCCGTTCCGCGAGGCGGAACAGTCGGCTCCCGGCAAGGGCGACCGGCAGGGGTATCAGTTGCCCTGTAACAATTCGCGGCAGGCCCTGCGGGAATCAAAGCTGGATGAAAGCGAAGGCGCGGATATTCTGATGGTGAAGCCGGCGTTGATGTATCTCGATATCCTTTATCAACTGCGCCAGGCCACCGATCTGCCGGTCGCGGCCTATAACGTCAGCGGAGAATATTCCATGTTCGTTGCTCAGGCGGAACGCGGCTGGGGCGATCTGCGTTCGATGGTTCGCGAAAGCACGGCAGCCATGCAGCGCGCCGGAGCAGACATTTTCATCTCCTACTGGGCCAATCACTATGACTTATTCTTTTCATAAGAGCACACGGAAGTTGAACCGCGAATGGACGCGAATGGACGCGAATTTTTATTAACCGCGAAGGAACGCAGGAAACGCAAAAATGAGTTTGAATGAAGAACTTTTTAAACGCGCTGCGCAGGTGATTCCCGGCGGCGTGAACAGTCCGGTGCGCAGTTTCCGCTCCGTCGGCGGAACGCCGGTTTTTATCGAACGCGGCGCGGGCTCGAAGCTGTACACCTCCGATGGCCGCGAGCTGATCGACTTTTGCATGTCGTGGGGCGCGCTGCTTTTCGGTCACGCCGATCCGGACATTATCGGCGCTGTGCTGAAGGCCGCTGTGGATGGAACCGGCTTCGGCGCGGCGACCCGGCGCGAAGTGCTCTTCGCGGAAAAACTCTGCTCGATGATTTCTTATGTCGAACAGGTGCGCTGCGTCAATTCCGGCACCGAAGCGGTAATGACCGCGATCCGCCTTGCCCGCGGCGCAACCGGGCGCGACAAAATTCTCAAGTTCGACGGCTGCTATCACGGCCACTCCGATTCCATGCTTGTTTCCGCCGGAAGCGGCCTGCTGACCGGCGGGCTCAGTTCGTCGGCCGGCGTTCCCGCCGCAACGGCCGCCGATACGCTGGTCGCGCCGTATAACGACATCGCGGCGGCGGAAGAAATCATGAAACATTCCGGCGACCAGATAGCCGCAATCATTGTTGAGCCGGTCGCCGCCAACATGGGCCTTGTGCCTCCCGAGCCCGGATTCCTTGAAGCGTTGCGCGCGCTTACGCACCGCCACGGAGCTTTGCTCATTTTTGACGAAGTAATCACCGGGTTTCGCTTCGGGCCGACTACCTTCGGCGCGCTGTGCGGCGTCGAGCCGGATATCACCTGTCTCGGAAAAATCATCGGCGGCGGACTGCCGCTGGCCGCGCTGGGCGGACGGCGCACTCTCATGGAACAGCTTGCGCCGCTCGGACCGGTTTATCAGGCGGGTACGCTCAGCGGAAATCCGCTGGCTGTTGCCGCCGGACTGGCGACGCTTGAAAAAATCGGGCGGGACCGTTTTTTTGAACGGATCGGCAATCCAATCCCTGGAAAATTCCAGGGTTTGGAACTTCAGCAGAAGGGCGGCGCCTTTACTTTCTTTTGCCGGAAAGGACTGCCGCGCAATCTGGCCGAAGCAAAAACGTGTGATACGGCGGCCTACGGGCGTTTTTTCCACGCCATGCTGGAGCGCGGAATTTATCTTCCGCCCGCGCAGTTTGAAACCGCGTTCATCTCTGCGGCCCACACCGGTGCGGATCTCGCGGCGCTGACCGCCGCCGCCTCGGAGATGAGTTCTGATGGAAACGGGCAGGGTGACGGCATCTCCGCCGAACCGCTGCGGAGGTTGAATGAAGAATGAGCGTCCCGATCGTTTTCTTCCCCTGCTGAGTGAAAAAAGCAAAGGATTGTTTGACAACAGATGGAGGACATCTATGTTTCCCTGATGTTTGAGTAAGACAAGGAGTTACGCCGATGAAAAAATGGATGAAGGGGGTCTCAACTATACTGCCGGGTGTGCTGTTTCTGTTTGCCGGGTATGTTGTGCCGCAGGCGGTCGCGGACGAGACCACGGTGGAATTTGTTTTCCCGCCGGAGGATGTATCGTTTCAGGCCTCTGATGACGGCATGTCGGTGCAGTTGCGCGAGGGGACGATGCCTGAGGATATGCCGGGGACTCCCTGGCTGCCGGTGCGCTATGTTACGATTGCCGTCCCGTCCGGAGCGCAGATTCAACGAATAGATGTTCAAGGCGAAGAGATATTGCTCCGGCGCGACATCGATGTGATTCCTGTGCAGCCGCCGCAGCCGCTTAGCCAGCCGCGCACTGCCAGAGTTCCGAAGGATGCTGCGGCCTATGCGCGGGCGGACCGGATCCCCGTGACACAGGCGGTCCTTACGGGCACGCATACGCTGCGCGGGTACAGCCTGGCAACGGTTCGACTGAATCCGCTGCGCTATGTTCCGGCGGCGAGGGAACTGTATTTGGCGCCGCGACTGACGGTGTCGGTCGTTTACGACGCGCCGAAGGCGGCGCTGCGCGCGCCGACGCGTCATGCCGACAGCGTACGGAAGCTGGTACAGAGTCTCGTGGTGAACCCGGATGCCCTCAATGCGGAGCCCGATCTTAGCGCAACGGATGAACTGCTTTTACCTGATGGCGCAGTGGATTATCTGATCATCACGACCGGAGCGCTGACCAATGCATTTCAAACGCTGGCTGATCACCGCGCGCAGTTTTCAGGGCTGAGTACCAGGGTTATGTCGGTAGAAGAGATTGCGGCCACGTATGCGGGAACGGATCTGCAGATGCAGATTCGGAACTGCATCAGCAATCACTACGCGAGCATGGGAACCCTGTACGTTGTGCTGGGCGGGGACGACACTGTTGTGCCGGATCGTGACTGCTATGTCGAATGTGGTCCGTATGTTGAATCTCAGATGCCTACGGATCTGTATTACTCCGGGCTGGACGGAACATGGAATGCCGACGGCGATGTCATCTACGGAGAGACTTCGGATAACGTGGATCTCGGTTGGGATGTTATTGTGGGCCGTATTCCGGTGCGAACCGCAGACCAAGCTGCCGGATACATCAATAAATTGATGTCCTGTGAAACGAACGTGCCCGTCGAACTGACTCACAAAATCCTGCTGGGGGGAGCGCTCTTGTGGGATTCTTATACAGGAACCAATCGTCCGAGCGACAATGTGACCGGGGATGGACATTGGGGATTTCTTGATGCAGCACACCCCGTCGTCAGTGATTCGGAGATGTGGAGCCGACGCCTTTACCGAGACGGGATTTATCCTTATTGGATTCCTGAGACAGTCGGGATTTTCTCTGACACTCTTACCTCCTGGGATACGGCATCCGGCGGCGACTATCTTCAGAATGCCGCCAATCTTCGTTCCAAATTTAATCTGGGCTGGTACCACACCTTTTTCGGCACTCATGGCAACGTGACGGTTTGGGGGCTCGAAAGCGGTACTTTTTCCAGTTCGGATGCCGCAGCCCTTACCAATGCGACTATGATTGTTTATACGATGGCCTGCATCACCGGTGCGTTTGACAACAGCAGTGATCCCTGTTTGAGTGAGGCCTTTTTGCGCAACCCCAACGGAGGTGCGCTCGCGTACATCGGCTGCAGCCGTTACGGCTGGGGTTCTCCCGATGTACCGCCTGCCAGCAATAGTTCTGACGGGGGCCCATCTATGCAGTACGGCTACAGGTTCTACCGACGATTATATGAAACGAATGATGTCTCGGTTGGCATGGCTTTCGCGACGCATAAAGCGGACATGGCGGGAAGCTCCGGCGCCAACGGCGCGTATCGATGGATCCAGTTCGGCCTGAATTTTCAGGGCGATCCTGCGTTCGGACTGCCGAGCCAGGCCCAGAATTTACTGAAGGTGACTCCGTTCAGTGCATTGGGAATAACCGGCTATCAAGGCGGACCTTTTACACCGTCGAATATCGTTTACACTTTGAGCAATACAAGCACATCAAACCTGTCGTGGACGGCGGGATGCACGTCCACCTGGGTGACGGTTTCACCCGCCGGCGGAATTCTTGCGGCAGGACAGATAAGCCTTGTGACTGTCTCTATCAATGCGAACGCGAACAGTCTAGGCGCGGGAACCAAGACCGGAGTGATTGTCTTCAGTAATGTTACCAGTCACACCAGTTCGTCACGAATTGTGCAACTTGTGGTTCGACCGCGCGTTCTGGATCATTTTGCATGGGATCCCGTTGAGTCTGCGCAGTATGTCGGGCAATCCATTCCTGTGAGGATTCAGGCGGCAGATGCAACGGACAGTTTGCTGGCATCGTTTACGAACCGCGTCGGGCTTTCCGGTTGGGTAGGGCCTGTAGTGACCGCAACAAACGTTTTAATCGGAAGCGGAATAAACTCATGGAGCTATCCGATGAACACATACTGGCATGACAGCCGGACCCAGGT
>JALOTS010000130.1 GCA_025457785.1 Pontiellaceae bacterium
AGTTGGCTTCGGATAGTGATTATGTATGTTTCCATATGCAGTTTTCTCACAGGGGACTTGAACCCCATTAACAACACGCCCGTGCCGGGCGTACACAAACCGGATTCAGGCGACGGCTTATAGGCGCGCCTGATCCGGAGCGTTGGGCATGAAAATAATGATATCAGACAATCCACTTGTTAGCAGAAGAGCGAGAGTGTTCTGTGCTGTTGGCGCTGTTTTATTCTCCATTTTTGGCTGGTTCCTCACCCTCGTGTTAGCTTGGGGGCTCATCTCAGAAAGAACCGCTTGTCATAACGGGAAACCCATCTGGATCGGATGTGTGATTTTAGGATATTTCTCTTTTGCTTTATCTTGGTTTGCTATTCGACTAATTGCTCGGCCCCTCCCAACTGATGGTTCATCAACAATGATGCCCCGTTGGTTTTTACTTTTTACCATAGCTTTCTTTGCGGGGTGCGTACTGCTTACATACGTTTTAAAATGAAAGGGGCCCGACAACAGCTTTCATTTTATCGCCGACTCAACCGGCTCAAAGTGACGCTCAACGTCGGAAAAAAAGTCGTGTAATGCGCGGGTTGATATTTTGGATTGGATCAGGTGCGTTGCCGGATATGCAGCCGGTCATCCAGTATTCCAATATTCCATCATTCCACTATTCCATGGGGGCCGGACTGACGCTATCCCTTCAATCGCAACAGAATTTCCATCGACTGTTTTTGCATTTCGAGGACGCGGGCCGGGCTGGAGGCTTCGTTGTAGCAGCGGAATTCAGGGGCGTTGCCGGACGGGCGCATGTGCAGGACTTCCAAACTTTGGAAGGTAACGCGCAGGCCGTCAGTGCGGTCAATCGAGTCAACCTTGCCGAAGGCTTCGCCGAACGCCTCTTCAATGGCGGCGGCATCTTTAAAGCGCGCCACAATTTTGGCGCTCTCTTCCGTCGGGAAATTCTGAATGCGGTCGCTGGCGGTGAAGCGCTGCGGCAGACCGGCCAGCAGTCCGGAGATCGGTTTTCCTTCCTTGATGGAAAGCAGGATGATGCTCAGAACCGGCAGAACGGCGTCGCGCGTCGGCAGCGGGCTGAGACTGCGCCTATTTCCAGAGATTGGAAAGTCGCTGTTGGTTAGAAATCCGCCGTTGGCTTCGTAGCCGACCACTCCTCGCCAGCCGGTTTTAACCGCGTCGATCATAGAGGCGATGACGAATGGCGAGCCGATTTTGGTGCGGCGGACATCGGCGAACCAGCCGGTTTTTTCGAGTGCGCTGTTGCAACTGACCGGCGTGCTGACGGAATCGGCGCCAAGGTAGCGGGCGGCCAGAATCCCGGCGATGTCGCCGCGCAGCCATTCGCCGTGTTCGTCGCTGATCAGCGGGCGGTCGCTGTCGCCGTCGGTGGAAAGGATTGTATCAAACCCATATTCGGCCGACCACTGGCGGGCCAGCACAACATCCTCTTCGCGGATAGCTTCGGTATCGACGGGAATAAAAGTGTCGGAAAAACCGAGCGGAGTCACTACGGCGCCGAGTCCGGAAAAGATTTCGACCAGCAGGTCGCGTCCGACCGCGGAATGCTGATAGATCCCGATTTTTTTGCCGCGCAGGCAGTTGTTTGGAAAGACATCCAGATAGCGGGCAACGTAGGCTTTCCGGGCGGCATCCGTTTCCAGCGGCATTTCAAACGGAAAATCAAGCTGTCCCTCCGGCACGCTCACTTGCTGGGAGGTGATGCCCGCTTCGTCGGACTTCAAAATCTCGCCGGAGCACTTGTTGAATTTGATGCCGTTGCGATCCGCCGGAATATGACTGCCGGTCACCATGATGGCCGGGCATTTGTTTTCGAGGCCGTAAAGCGCAACCGCAGGCGACGGGATGCGTCCGCAATTGACCGGCGTGTATCCCATCTCTTTGGCGGCGCGGGCGACGGCGGTCATGATGCGTCCGGTTGAAGGACGCAGATCGCCGGCAATGGCGACCGTTTCGCCGTTTTTTGTCAGCGCGCCGGTCTGTTCCAGATACTGGAGAAATCCGCGCGTGTAGGTATAGCAAACGAGATCGGTCATTTCAGACGCCAGTCCGCGGGCGCCGCTGGTTCCGAACTTTACCCCGCTGCTCTGCATCAAATCGTGAATTGCAAATTCCATAGTCCACGCTCCTGTTACATCCCGGTTTTAATAAATTGATCCATCGTATCTCTGATCACTTCCCCCACGGTAGGATGTGGAAACACGATTTCGCGAATATCTTTCACCCGCAGTCCGGATTCGATCATTACGGCGGCGCCGTAAATCATTTCGGAAACACCTGCACCGAGCAGATGGACACCGAGCAGGAGATCCGTACCGGCATCCTTAACAATCTTGACAGAGCCGGGACCGCGTTTGCCGTTTTCAGCAAGAAAACGCCCGCTCATCGTCAGCGGCAGCGAGGCGGTTTCGATTGAGTATCCGTCCGCCTGCGCCTGCTCTTCGGTCAATCCGCAGCCCGCCGCTTCGGGCAGAGAATAGACAATCCACGGAATTGCGTTGCGGCGGAAATGGTCGGGCTGTCCGCAAATCGTATGAAGCGCGACATCACCCATGCGTGCCGCCGAATGAGCCAGTTGGGAAAGACCGGTCACATCGCCGATCGCATAAACGCCAGGCAGATTCGTGCGCATCTGCTCATCGACTTTGATGCCGTGCCGGTCAAAATCAAGGCCGGCGTCTTCAAAGCCCATGTTTCCAAGGTTTGGAACACGCCCGACCGACATCAGTACGATATCCGCCTGAATTGATTTCTGTTCACCTTTCGCATCGGTAAACTTCACGTCGTGGCCATCGATGGCGGTGACTTTACATCCGAGATTGAAATTGATTTTGTCCTTAACCGCCCGGCGGAATTCTCTGGCCTGAACGCGATCCATGAAGGGAATAATTTCTTCCAGCAGTTCAATCACATCGACCTTAACGCCGAGACTGCTGAAAAAACCGGCAAACTCCACGCCGATCACCCCGCCGCCGATCACCGTCAGCGTTTCCGGCATCCGGTTGATATTCAGAATTTCCGTACTGGTCATCACATGCGGCTGATCGGAACCGGGAATCGGCGGAACAAGCGGCGAAGCTCCTGTGGCAATTACTACGTTCACGCCTTCGTAAACCGTGTCGCCGACCTGCACTCTGCCCGGGCCGAGCAGCCGGGCCGTACCGGTCAGCACGTCAACCTTGTTTTTCTTCATCATGAAACCGATTCCCGCGCGAAGCGTTTCAATCACTTCGGTTTTCCACGCCATCGCTTTGCAAAGATCGAACGTCACCTCGCCGGTCAGTACACCGAAACCGGGGGCTTCCTTGGCGTGGACATAATGTTTTGCGGAGTTTAAAAGCGTTTTGGTCGGAATACATCCGCAGTTCAGGCAGACCCCGCCCAACAGATCTTTTTCGATCAAAAGAACTTTTTTGCCGAGATACCCGGCCCGCGCCGCCATGACATAGCCGCCCGGCCCCGCTCCAATAATTATCATATCATACATACCCAACTCCGTATTCCGCTTAATGTGACGAATGGGAAATCTACCTTACGCGCCGCGCCGGTTAAAACTGAAACTCATTATTTTATGCCGCGTCCTCAGAATCTGCAAATAACAGTTGATCCCGAACAGTGTATGTGAGAGGCGGGACTGTTTAATTTCCGCTTTGTTTGCGGGCTGCGCAAAAATTATAAACCCTTCGTGCGAAGGTTTTATTTACAGCCGCCGGGCGCGGAGCTGGCCGCAGGCGGCTTTGAGTGCCGAACCTTTTGAGTCGCGCAAGGTGGTGTTAATCCCTGCGTTTTCCAGAATCTGGAAAAACCGTTTCATGGTTTCAGTGTCCGGACGTTCGCCGTCAAATTCTTCGACCGGACTGAGCGGAATTAAATTCACTCGGCAGGGGAATCGGCGCAGCAGCCGCACCAGTTCCCTCGCCTGCGTTTCAGAATCGTTTATGTCTTTGATCAGCGTATATTCGAAGGTGATGATGCGGTTGGTTTTTTCGGTGTAGGCGCGGCACGCCTCCAGCAGATCGTCCAGCGGCCAGCTTGCATTCACCGGCATCAGTTTGAAACGGGTTTCTTCATCCGGCGCATGCAGCGAAACCGACAGCTCGACCTGCAACCCCTCTTCCGCCAGCCGCTGAATACCGGAGACCACGCCGCACGTGCTGATGGTGATGCGCCGCGCACCGATGCACAGTCCGTCCGGATGGTTCAAAATACGAACGGCTTTCATCACCTCGTCATAATTATCGAACGGTTCGCCAATGCCCATAAAAACCACATTATCGGGCCGCCCGCCGAGCAGCTTCGCCGTTTCCATCACCTCGCCGACGATTTCACCGGCGGTCAAATTTCGAATCAGACCCTTCTGTCCGCTGGCACAAAAGGCGCAGCCGAAGCGGCAGCCGACCTGACAGGAAAGACAAACCGTATTCCTCGGTTCGTCCGGTACGCTTTTCACACATGCGCAGGTATGAATGTTGTTATCTGAAAACGCTTTACGTGTTCTGGAAGGAATAATCACGGTTTCGATCAGCTCATTATCACCGAGCTTAAACAGCAGTTTTTGCGTTTCGCCGGAATCGCCCTTGGTTTCCAGTTTTTCCAATCCTTGGAACGTGAACGCTTCCGCAAGCTGCGCCCGGAACGGCGCGGGCAGGTTTTTCATTTCATCGAATGAAGAAACCCGTTTAACGTAAAGCCAGTCCCATATCTGTTTCGCACGAAAAGCCGGCTGGCCTTCTGTTTTGCAAAACGCCGCAAGCTCTTCGAACAACAGCCCTTGTATGGAGGGTTTCAACATCATAAATACATTTTGTCAGAATAATTGAGGTCAGAACCGAGCCAAAGGCGAGCTGGGCTCCACCAACGTGGAGCAACGAAGTGGCAATAATGAAAGAACATCTTGCTGGCGTGAATAAAAATTATTTCCACTGCGTTGTCCATCATTCACGGTACCCAGCCCGACTACGTCTCCTGACCCCAATCATTCTGACCTTAATTATTCTGTCGATATTCTCTTTTTACTGTTTTGGTTGCGGCCATGACACGCCGCATTCAACCAGAAACAACAGTTTTGTTGCTTTATTTTCACAGGATCACAACCTGCTCAACTGCAATTGTTAACAATTCTGCAGTTCATCCACAATCTGAACAGCGCGTCCGATGTAAGATGACGGAGTCATATCCAGCAGACGTTTTTTGTCGGCCTCGGGCAGCGCCAGTTCTTCGATAAAGTCGAGGATGGATACTTCATCGATGGCCCGTCCGCGGGTCAGCTCTTTGAGTTTTTCGTAGGGCTTTTCGATGCCCGCTTTGCGCATGACCGTCTGGATCGGTTCAGCCAGAACTTCCCACGCATTGGCGAGGTCGGCGGCCAGTTTGGCTTCGTTGAGTTCCAGTTTGCCGAGTCCTTTGAGCGTCGAGCGGTATGCCAGCAGCGCGTAACCGAAAGCGACTCCCATATTGCGCAGAACGGTTGAGTCGGTCAGATCGCGCTGTAACCGGGAGACCGGCAGTTTTTCGGACATGTGACGCAGCAGCGCGTTGGCGAGGCCGATATTGCCTTCGGAGTTCTCGAAGTCGATCGGATTGACCTTATGCGGCATGGTCGAGGAGCCGACTTCGCCTTTGACCGTTTTCTGTTTAAAGCAGGCAAAAGAGATGTAGGTCCAGATGTCGCGGTCAAAATCGAGCAGGATCGTGTTGAAGCGGGCCAGCGCGTCGAACAGTTCGGCCATGTAATCGTGCGGCTCAATCTGTGTAGTAAAGGGGTTCTGCACAAGCCCCAGTTCGCCTTCGATCACACGTTTGGCGAGCGCGGACCAGTTTACATCCGGATACGCCGAAAGATGCGCGTTGTAATTGCCGACCGCACCATTCAGCTTGCCGCGAATTTCCAGGGTTTGGAACACCTCGGCGGCACGGCGCAGACGGCTGACAAAAACGGCCAGTTCCTTCCCTACTGTGGTCGGCGACGCGGTCTGTCCGTGCGTGCGGGCCAGCAGCGGAACCGCTTTCCACTGCTTCGCTTTGGCAGTCAGATCGGCAAGCAGCGCGTTCTGTTCCGCCGCCAGAATTTCGCGCCCCTGTTTGAGCATAAGGGCGTGCGAGAGATTGTTGATATCTTCGGAGGTACAGGCAAAATGCAGAAATTCACTCAGTTCTTCGAGCGAAGTCCCGGCGATTTTTTCTTTCAGGTAATATTCAACCGCTTTAACGTCGTGGTTGGTGATTTTCTCGATGGCTTTAACTTTTTCAGCTTCGGCGGGAGTAAACCCGGCAACGAGGGTGTCGAGCTGTGCGATCTCGTCGGCGGACAGCGCACGGCACTCCGGAATACCGGGCTCGGCGCACAGGGCTTTCAGCCAGAGCACTTCCACCAGCACCCGGCAGCGAACCAGCGCGTATTCAGAAAAAGCATCCTGCAATTCGGCAA
>JALOTS010000131.1 GCA_025457785.1 Pontiellaceae bacterium
CCGTTGCGTTTTAATTGTTGAAAACGACCCCGTTAATCAAAAAATCCTGACGGGAATTTTTCAAAAACTGGCTGTCCGGCACAACTTCGTTCAAACCCGGCAGGATGCCTTAACCGCTCTTTCCAATCCTATATACAACGCCGTCCTGATTGACTGTGACAGGACGGATCTCGACTGCTACGAACTTGTAAAGACGATTCGGGAAACCGAAACGCGGCCCGGACAACATCTTCCCGTTCTTTTCGCCTCGGCTGATGTTCTCGATGAAAGCAGAATGCGGTATGCAAAGGCAGGAGTGGATGCCCTGCTGGCTAAACCGTATGTCTTCTCTGATGTTTCAGAAACCATGAGGGAAATTTTACAAAAAACCGTATAAAACAAGCCTTATGCGGGGACGCTCCGCCGCGATTTCAAAAAAACCGGTTTATAAAAAAATCTCATGCAACGGCGCCGTTTACAGCTCACAGCCGCATAAAACGGAAAAACGGACAGCCGTAAAACGACAACAGGCTGTTCCGGACCTTCGGCGAAGGGCCGGAGTCCCCGCGAAAATCTTTAAAGCCGGGCCGATCCATTTTCCCGCTGTTTGGAAATTGTCCAAACCGCCTGATTCCGTTATCATACGCACCATGAAAACAGGCACCCTGCCCGATCATTTCCGCGAAGCGGCGGCGGAATTCTCTGCCCGTCCGGCCATTATCGACCCGCACCTGCCCCTTTCCTACGCCGGACTTGATCAGCTTTCCGACCGGATCGCCTCCGGCCTGCTGGCCAACGGCATTAAAGCCGGCGATCATGTCGGGCTCTATGGACTGAACAGTTCAACGTTTATTGCAATCTACATCGGAATTCAAAAGGCCGGCGCGACAGTCGTCCCGATTAATCTACTGCTCAATCCCGAAGAGGTCGCCTACATCCTCGCCGATGCCGAGGTCAAAGCTCTTTTCTATTTCGACTCCTTCGCACCGGCGGTTTCCGCCATCCGCGCCGGCCTGCCTCATATCCGTTGTTTTATCCGGACCGGACAGAATCAGGCCGGTCAAACGGATCTTCCGGAGCAAACGGATCTTCACTTTTCAGAACTCCTCAATGCGAACCCCGAAACGCTCAGCTCTGAAATCGATCCCGAAGGGGTCGCGGTTCTCCTCTACACCTCCGGCACAACAGGCCATCCCAAAGGGGCCATGCTTACTCACCGCAACCTGGTTTCCGACGCGCTTCTCACAACTCAGGTGTTAAAACCGCAGCAGATTAACGAACGCTTTCTGGTGGTTTTGCCCATGTTTCACGCCTTCGCCGCGATGGCGGGAGTGATCATCCCCCTGCTCAACGGCTGTTCAATTATTCCCGTTCAAAAATTCGAACCCTCGTTAATCGCCGATTTAATTGAAAAAACCGGTGCAACCATTTTCCTTGGAGTTCCCGGTATGTACAGCCTGCTGCTGCGTCTCCCGGAGCGGCACACGACGCAACTCAAAAACCTGCGCTTCTGTATCTCCGGCGGCGCAGCGTTACCCATAGAGGTGATGCACCAATTCGAAAAGCGGTTCGGCGTGCTGATTTATGAAGGCGACGGCCCGACCGAATGTTCGCCGGTTACCTGCGTCAATCCGATTGACGGCCTGCGCAAACCGCAATCGGTCGGCCCGGCGATTCCCGGCATCGAAATGAAAATTCTGGACGAACACGGAAAGGAAAAACCGCACGGAGAGATCGGCGAAATCTGTGTGCGCGGCCCCACCGTTATGAAGGGCTACTGGAAACATCCGGACGAAACCGCGAACTCCTTTTTTGGAGAGTGGTTCCGCACCGGCGACCTAGGAACCGAGGACGATGATCACTATTTCTATATCATTGACCGCATCAAAGACATGGTCATCGTCAACGGGATGAATGTTTATCCCCGCATGATCGAAGAAGTGCTTTACCGGCACAAAGCCGTGCGCGAAGCGGCTGTGATCGGCCATCCCAGCCCGCTGCACGGCGAAATCCCGGTTGCCTGCATTGCACTGAAAGAAACCGTCCAGTGTTCGGAAAATGACATCCGCGCCTTCTGCCGGCAGCATCTCGGGCGCCATGAAGTTCCGAAAAAAATAATCTTCCTCCCGGAACTCCCGAAAAATGCGGCAGGTAAAATCATTAAACGCGAGCTGCGCAAACGCGGTGAAATCGAGCGCGGAGTGGATTTAAAGCAGGACCGTCTCCAGCCTGTCCCGCCGCAGACAAAGACAGGCTGAAAGACCGTCCTGGGAAACAGTTTATGAAAATTAAAATTGACCAAAAGACAGCCGTGCAGAATGTGATGGATCTGCTGGCGGCGGAAGGGCCCAGCTTCGGCGAAGGTCCGGTCGCCGAACTGGTAAAACAAAAACTGCTGGCGGCAGGATGCAGGCCGGAGTGGATTCATGAAAACGTCGGGAAAAAAAGACTGACGAAAAAATTCACCGTCGGCAATCTGGTCGTAAAAATCCCCGGCACGGTTGACGCGCCGCGCCTCATGTTTTCAGCGCACCTCGATACGGTACCGATCTGCCGGGGCGCCGTACCGCTCAAAAAGGGAAACCGGATTGTTCCGAAAGGGAAAACCGGACTCGGCGGCGACAACCGCGCATCCGTGGCAGCCGTCGTGACAATGGTTCAAACCGTCCTGCAAAAGAACATACCCCGCCCGCCGCTCACCTTGCTTTTTTCCGTCGGCGAAGAAACCGGGCTGCATGGCGCCAAGGCCTTTGAACCGGCGGATGGCGGCAATCCGTCAATGTGTTTTAACCTCGACGGAAGCGGGGAGCGCGGGGGCGTAATCGGCGCACTCGGCGCGATTCGCTGGGAAGCGTCCGTTCAGGGCAAAAGCGTTCACGCGGCGGTGAATCCGGAAGGCGGAATCTCTTCCGCGATTATTGCGGCCAATGCCATTGCCGCGCTCAAAAAAGAAGGCTGGTCCGGACGAATCAACAAGAGGAACTGCAACGGAACGGCGAATGTCGGCACACTGCACGGCGGCGAAGTGGACAATCAGGTCATGGACAGCCTGCGGGTCACCGGCGAGTGGCGCAGTCACAGTCCGGTTTCATTGAAAAAAATTTCCAATATCTGGAAAAAGGCCTTTGAAAAGGCGGCCCGCGAACTGAAAAACGATCGGGGCGAATGCGGCTCGGTTACGTTTTCCGCCGCCAGCGATTACCACAGCTTCCGGCTGAAAAAAAATGAACCGGTTGTCAAACGCTTTCTGAAAGCGGCGCCGCTGGCGGGCCGCGAAGCCCGTACGGAGATCATCAACGCCGGACTTGATGCCAACGTATTGAACGAAAAAGGAATTCCAACCATCACCTTTGACGCAGGCAACCACCACGCACATGCCCTGAACGAATACGTGGATATCCCCCGCTACCTCGAAGCCTGCCGCCTGGCAACCCTTCTCGCAACGCTGCCGTAGCAATTTCCGTCTTCCGCCTGTTGCGTCTTTACCAAAAAAAGGGGCCCCGGAAAGAGGCCCCTTTTCAAAAAACAGAACTATCTGTCTGCTTATTCAAAAGTACGGGAGGTGTTAATCCGCCCGGTTGCGTCAACCTTTCGCGCGGTTACAAACATCAGCAGATTCCGCTTAACGGCACGTTCTCCTTCATTACGGAAAAGACGTCCGATCAACGGAAGACTTCCGAAAACAGGAACCTTGTCTTCGTATTTTTCAACCTTCTCATTTATCAAACCGCCCATGCCTATCGTCGATCCGTCGTTAATCGTCACTTCGGTGTCAATTTTCCGAATCTGGAAAATCGGCAATCTAGCCTCGATCGGATCATGTCTAAAAGTTTTAGGTGACGACTCCTGATAATACGCAAAGGAATTTGTCGCGTTGACAACGGAATATTTCTGCCAGCCAGCCAGTTCCGTCACCTTTGGAGTAAGTTTCATGGTAATTTGTTCACCATCCACCTGCGGAGTCACTTCGAGTTCAACGCCAAGTACTTTTTCAGAGAAGTCCTGATAGGTTATAAAAGGGGCATTCCCTTCATTCGCGCCGACTTCATACACTTCCGGGTAATAGTGAAGCTGACCGACACGAATAAATGCTTTTTCACCGCTGCGGGTAACAATGCGGGGTGCGGAAAGAACATCCGTTCCCGAACTTTGATCCAGCGCCGTAATGAGTGTCCGGAAAGCTCTCTCACCGGAACGATTAACCGTCATGCTGATCGGCTTGGTGCTGAACGTCTCTTCAAACCGGAAGGCCGTCCACTCGCTGAGATTAGCCAAGTCCAATTTGGAAGATGTCTCGAACGGATATCCCGAAGACGCCCCTCCACGCAATGCGCTTCCGAAAAGGCTGCTGTTGTTTGAAATGGAGGTACCGTCCGCGAGGGGAACTTTACTTGTTGCGCGCCAATCGAACCCCAATGCTTCCAAAGTCCCTTCGGAAACCTCAACAAACTTCGATTCGATTTCAACCTGCTCCACATCGGAAGAAACCTTCGCGACATCCATGGCAAGCATAATTTCTTCAGCAACCTGAAGATTTTCGGGAGTATTCCGGATAAACAGTTTGCCTGTCTTCGGCTGGTAAACTGCGGAGGCCCCTTTCGGGAAATCCACTTCGGGGAATTTACCCGTTATATCGATGGATGCCGTAATGCCCTGAAGCCCCATTTTTTCGACTGCGGTTTCCGAAACATCATACGAACGCAGAACCATTCCGACCTTCCACGCATTGCGAACGTTCTTCATCCCCTGAACTTCCGCAATGCGAGGATCGCGTTCCAGAAGCTTTCGCAGGTAAGTCCGAGCGACGATGTTTTCAGGATCTTTTTTAACGACCGCCTCAAAACCCCGCTGAGCCTGCTCGAATTCACCGTTGACATACAGTTCCCGACTGGCATCCAGCGTCGCCGGCGCATCCAGCGCGTCAATGACGGCGGCAGGAATTTCCCCCTCCTCCGTTATTGATGCCGGTGATTCCGCCGGAACGGACTGTTTTCCCGCTGTCTGTTTACTGAGTTCCCGAAGAATGCTATCAACACTCTCCGACTGTTCCTGAGCGCTTGCCGTTCCGGCAATCAGAGCGCCGGCCACCAGAAATTTAAATGCATTTCGCATGATTTTTTCTCCTTAAAAAATTATTTTTTCATAGCCAGATCAGAAACCCGGCGACCGTTAGTATCCACTTCGGTGGCTGTGACAAAAACCATCAAATTGCGTTTGATAGTCTTTTCACCTTCCGAACGGAACAGACGTCCGATGTATGGAATGCTTCCCAGCAACGGAACCTTGTCCTTAAACGTTTCGGTTCTGTCATAAATCAACCCGCCCATTGCGAGGGTGCTTCCATCGGCAACCGTCACCTGTGTTTCCATTTCACGGATACGGAAATAAGGCAGACTGCCCGTAACGGGATTCGTATTCACGCCAGCACTTGCAACCGAGGACATAAACAAATTACTCGGCGTAGCAACATAGGAATCTTCGCCGATCAAATCCATCACCCGCGGTTTCAATTCCAGATCGATCAATCCGCCCTCGCGCAGCTCCGGGGTTACTTCAAGCTGCACCCCGACCAGTTCCATCTCCCAGTCCGTGTGTTCAATGAAAGGACTGGTATTCATTGTTTTTGCGGCAAACGATTTCGGAACATTCCGCTCTTCCCCGACCCAGATCGTGGCGGTTTTCCCGTCACGGGTTGTAACGCTCGGTGCAGAAAGCACATCGGCATCATCAGACTGTTCAAGAGCCCTGATTACAAGCCCCCAGTCAAACGTGTTGTCCCGAATGATCGTAAGAGCCCCTGAAACAGCGGTTCCGGCGCTGAACGACGAAGCCGCCGTGCGCAGACCGCTGCCCAGCAGCAGATTGGTAGCCATAGAAACATTGTCGCCGTCAAGACTGAGATTCAGCGCTTTGTCGGCGAAATTCCCAACCGTCCAGTTAAATCCAAGTTCATTCAATGTGTTCTGAGTAACTTCAATGAACTTGGCCTGCACTTCAACCTGCTTGCCGGTCAGTTCACGCGCCGCATTGTGCTGATCCGCGAGAAGATCTTCGATGGACAGCAGATTGCAAAGCGTCTGGCGGACAAACAGCCGTTTAAATTCCGGACGATACATGGCTGACGTTCCATTTGGAAAATCGATGCCGGTGAAAAAACCGGACACATCAACCGCTTCGCCCACCCCGACATCCTGTCCGACAGTCAACTGATCTCCGACCGCGCTTGACACTTTGTAGGAACGGAAAACGATATCGTTGGCAGAGTTCCAGGCACTGGCGGTTTCGAGATCACCGGAAACTTTCACCTTGTCAACAGGATCAGCCCTGAACACCGCTTTAACTCCGTTGACTGCGGTAACCGTTTCATCGGCCACCATTTTGACGGCATCGCCGACCACATTAAC
>JALOTS010000132.1 GCA_025457785.1 Pontiellaceae bacterium
AACAAGCGGTACAGGGTCTGATCCTGAACACGATGCCGGTTTCCCGCCGTGCCATCCGAATGCTTTGCGGATGGCGCGGCGCGTCATACAAAATTATTGATAAGTCACTACGAGTACGGGACGGTTGGTGGCGATGGAGTTGTCGCCCGGATAAAATCCGAGATAGTCATCGACCGTGTCGTTGTCGTCGTCTTTGGTAAAGCGGATTCTGAACTGCGTATGGTTGGTTTTGGCTATTCTGGAGGTTCCGTTCGTGTCGAGGCTGGCGGTTATCCAGACGTTGGTTCCCGACGGATAATTGAACGAGCCGACATCGGATTTGCTGGCGGCAGCCTGAAAATCCGCGCTTTCCAGTGCCAGATTACCGTTGAATCCGGTTTTTGTGTTTTTAATGTCAACGGTAATCGTGCCGAGGCCGGATGGATTGTTGGCGATGGCGCCGCATTTCAGTTTCAGGGTGGCCGCAATGACTGCGGCATTATCCGGAAGGGCTGCGGTGTTGAAGGAGATAAACGACTTCCGCTGTTTCTTGGCCCCCGTGTCACCGATGCGCAGTCCGGAGCTTGATATGCTCGTTGAATATATTGTTCCGCCGACATTGGAGGTTTCAGACGACTCATCCACGTAGCCGTCGTGAGCGGCAATCGACGTGAAGGTTAACGTGTAACTGGGCACCGGACCGCGGGAAACCTCCAGAGCGACCGGTGTGCCGAAATCGACGGTTGTTCCACCGGGGGGGGTCTGGCTGATCACCAGGCCGGCGGCCACCGTGCTGCTGTAATTGGAAGTAACTGACGAAACCACCAGTCGCGCGTTCGTGATGCTCGCTCCTGCATTCGCCAGAGTCATATTCGTAACCCACGGAACATCCGTGGTCGTAATTTTCGTCACAGTGAAATCATCAATGATCATGCCGTCGGAAGCCTTGACGGACTTGCAGTTATATTGATCCCGGGTGACCGAAACTTTGCAAAATTGCAGCGTTTTCATGACCGAGACCACATTCGGATAGGAGGCATTCGGCGTATTTTGCGGCGCACCGCCGCCGCCGGTTGTCACGTAGTGAATCCCGTCTTTGACGGCGCGGGCGTAATAGTGGTTATGACCGCCGTACACCGCCGTCACGTCATACTGCACGAAGAGCGGATGCAAGGTGTCCGTCATATACGGGTTATTTGTATGAGAGCCGGCGCTGAAGCCCGGATGATGAACCAGAATCACTTTCCACTTTCTGGATGTCGCGGCCAAATCGTTGGTCAGCCAGTTGTATTGCGCGGAACTGAGCGTAAAACCGGTCGTATCGCTTGTGCCGAGCATGCACTGATCGACCACACACACATGCACCGGGCCGTAATCAAAAGACCAGTACCGGTCGGCAACAAACGGATAAGGGAAATATTTTTTGAACAGCCCGCCGGTTTCTTCATGATTTCCCATGGTTCCGACAAGCGGAACTTTTGAATGCATGCTGAGAATGGAGGGCTGTGAACGGGGGAAGAAATCAATGGCCCAGGAGGACTCCTTCTGTCCGGAATAAACAAAATCACCGACGTGAAGCGCAAATGTCTGATAGGATGAATCGGCAGTAACCGTGCTTACAATTCGACCGGCAACCAGATTATGATCGTTGGCGGGACTGTTCGTTGTCGCGCCGCGGGTATCTCCGTAAACCAGAAAATTAACATCCGTTGCATTGGACGCAGGCGCTGTCTTGAAGCTGCCGGTGTACGTCGCGGTGCCCGCTGTCACCCTGTAATAGTAAAACGTCCCCTCCGTCAGCCCGGCAAGGGTTTCTTTATACTGGTGCGACGTGTTGATTTCGGCGCTGTTCACACTGCCGGACGAATAATTCAGATCGGTTCCCCATTCAAGGGTGCAGGATTCCGCCGCGTCGGTCTGCCAAAGCACCGTCATGCCGGTCGAACTGCCGGCATAAATCATATACGGCCCTTTAATCACGGCCGCAGACAAACTGCCTGCCAGCAACAAACAGATCCCCATAAAAAAGCATACTTTTTTCATAATTTCTCCTGTTTCTCCTGTGAGTGAATTGTTGAACGTACACACGTTGACCCCCTTTTGAAAAACAAAAAATACAAAATTTTTGAAATTCCGGTTTGGCACCGGTGATTTTGAACGCGGTGCGCCGCATTGTGCTGAATGGACTCTCCAGCAAGATGACGCGATCGTCTGTTTCCCTGTCTCCGGTGATGGAGAAACCCGTCAGTTCCGGCGTGATCTGATTGGTTCGAATAATGATGCTGTTTGTCGCGGAACTCAGGTTGGCCGTCAGATAATACGACCCCGTCCGGGCAGAAGAGATACAAGTCAAAAAACAGCCAGGAAGGGGCCCTGCAGAAGGAGCGCAAGATGTGATCCCGGAAGAATCGGTCGTTGGCTGCCTGCCGGTGCGTGTACGCATGCGGACAGGCGGCTTCTCCGCTCAGGTTTGTGATTCGCGCTTCAGCGTGTTCCCGTTCCTGCGGACAGCCTGAAGGCTGGACTGCACGCCTTTTTACAGCGTTAACTTTGATCCAGGGATTGGAAACTATTTCCGCCAATGGCCGGGTTTTTTGCCGCCCGATTTGCTGCGGTCTTTCGGCTTATAGGGATTGGCCGCGCGCTTTTCGTCGCGCCTGGCGGGATTCCCGGCACCAGCCAGTGTGACGCTGACGCGGCGGCCTTCAAAATCAACCAGACTCCTGGAAAAGCTGTCGATGACGGCCTGTGCGGCATCACGCGGAACTTCAAACCAGGATTGCAGCGGTGTGATATTAATCCGTCCGATTTCAACACTGCTAGCGCGATCGGCGACATTGACCAGACTCATCAGTTGCTTGGGGTTCAGCCGGTTGACCTTGCCGATGTTCATCGACAACTCAACCATTCCGCCAGCGGCGGTCTGTTTTTTGCGGGCGGCATGTCCGCCTTCATGCAACGGTTCCGCATTGATATCGGGCTCTTTGCTGTAGTATTCGAGCATACGGTTCAGCTCCAGCGCGGCAAAACGGCGCAGCAGTTCTTCGCGAGAGACCCCTTCCAGACTTTGGCAAAGCGACGGCAGAATTTCGTCAATCACGCCCGACTCGGGATTCGCCTGACTCAGCCGCTCCACCAAACCGGCCAGCCGCGCTTTACAAATGTCCGCACCGGTCGGCACCAGGCGTTGTACAAATTTACGGCCCAGTTGTTTTTCGATAAACTTCAGCTTGTTGTGTTCGCGCATGTTGATCAGCGCAATCGACACGCCGGTTTTCCCGGCGCGGCCGGTGCGTCCGCTGCGGTGGGTATAGCTGCCGGGATCATCGGGCAGGCTGTAGTTGATGACGTGGGTCAAATCGGTGACATCCAGGCCGCGGGCGGCGACATCGGTGGCCACCAGCATTTGCAGGTCGCGGGCGCGGAAGCGCTTCATCACGCGGTCGCGCTGCTGTTGCGTCAGATCTCCGTGCAGCGATTCGGCCTTATAGCCGTCTTTGCCGAGATGATCGGCGATATCCTGCGTCTCCTGCCGCGTGCGGCAGAAAACAATCCCGTACATGTCCGGATAAAAATCGGCCAGACGTTTGAGTGCGCGGTAACGGTCTTTGGCGTGTACCACCAGATACTCGTGGCTGACATTTTCTGCGCCGGCGTTACGCATCCCGATCGTGATTTCCTCCGGATCGGTCATATACTTTTTCGCAATCGCAGCCACCTGCCGCGGCATGGTCGCGGAAAACAGCAGAGTTTGCGCACCCTTCGGCACCTCAGAAAGAATGATTTCCAAATCTTCCTCAAAGCCCATGTTCAGCATTTCGTCGGCTTCGTCGAGGATCAGACGCTTAATCTGCGAAAAATCGGCGCGCCTGCGGCGCAGCAAATCGACCATGCGTCCCGGCGTGGCCACCACCACATCCACACCGCGTACCATCGCCGCCAGTTGCGGCTTAATGTCGGCCCCGCCGTAAACGGCCAGCACTCTTACATTTCGCACGCAGGCGGCAAAATTTTCTAAATCACGGGCAATCTGCATACACAGCTCGCGCGTCGGACAGAGAATCAGCGCCTGAGGCGTTTTGATGTCCGTATCGAGCCGTTGCAGCAGCGGCAGGCCGAACGCGGCGGTTTTACCCGTACCGGTCTGGGCCAGTGCGACGAGGTCGCGGCCATTGTTCAAAATCGCCGGGATAACCGCCGCCTGGACCGGCGTCGGGGTTTCGAAACCCAGGCGGGAAATGCCTTCGAGTAATTCGGGGCTCAGCCCCATTTCAGTAAACTTCATTGATAAACCCATGTTTCATTGCAGGAACCCATAATCCGATCTCTATTCCTGCAAGTAAACACCGGGGCCGAAAAATTCAAGGCGCGCGGAGGATGTATGTCATCGGCCAAAAGTGCAACTAAAATGAACAGATAAAAATCCGGCGGCAAAAAAGGCGCCTTCGGATCCTTCATGAACCCGGCGACTGTTTCATCAGTTTTTTGAGAGCGGAATCGATCGCGCGCCGTTCTTCACGGACCGTTTCAACCGCCGCCGCCGCGCGGTCTTTAAGCAGTTCCCAGTCGATACCCAGCGGCGCACCGAGATGCGTCTTCCGCAGGATCGCATTAACCGGATCAATAGCGGCCAGTTCGCCGAGATTTTCTTTGACGTAATGATAGGCATCGCGGAACGGCATTCCCTGTCCAACCAGCTCTAACGCGCGGTCGGCGGCGAAAACATCCGGCGTGAACCCGGCCAGCAGTTTGTCTTTATTTACGCGAATCGATTGAATGAACGGCGAAAGGACGCGCAGACAGGCGCGGGTCATCGCAATGCCCTCCATAAACGGCTCCTTGGCATCCTGCAGATCGCGGTTGTAGCCGCCGGGCGATCCCTTGATGAGATCAAACACGGCGATTTCGCAGGCTTTCACCCGCGCAGCGCGGGCGCGAACCAGCTCGATCAAATCCGGATTTTTCTTCTGCGGCATAATGCTGCTCCCGGTTGTCAGTTCATCGGGCAGCGTGAAGTAGGCAAACTCCGGCATGGTAAAAAGCATCAAATCCTGCGCCAGGCGCGAAAGCGACAGCATCACCTGGCTCATTGCGCCGAGCACAACGGACTCCAGTTTTCCGCGCCCGTTATTGGCGTAAAGCACCGTATGCGACGGACGGCTGAAGCCGAGCAGATCCGCCGTCAGCTCGCGGTCGATCGCCAGCGGCACGCCGTAGCTGGCGGCGGAGCCGAGCGGACATTGATCATTCAGTTCATAGGCATTGACCAGCAGCGCGCAATCGTCGAGCAGGCTTTCAGCGTGCGCGGCGGCCCAGAGTCCGACCGATGACGGCATCCCCGGCTGCATGTGGGTCCGTCCAACCATTGGAACTTTTTCATGCTTCTTCGCGAAAGCCAACAAAGCGGAAACCAGCGCGGCGGTTTCGTCGAGCGTGCCGAGAAGCTGTTCGCGGGCATAGAGGCGCAGATCGACCGCCACCTGATCATTGCGGCTGCGGCAGGTATGCACCTTTTTGCCGAGATCGCCCAGCTTTTCGGTCAGGGTCCGCTCGACCGCCAAATGAACATCCTGATCGGCCAGTCGGATTTTAAATTTGCCTTCGTCAGCCAGCGCAATGATGGCATTAAGCTCCTGAATCACCTGCTTTCTTTCCGCAGCCGTTATGATCGCGGGCTTCATTTTCGACAGCATCGTCACATGCGCGGCGGTTCCGATGCAGTCGGCCTGAATTAAATTCATATCGAGTTCAACATCGCGCCCCGCCGTAAACGCCAGCACATCCTCGTTAATCGTCCCAACCGTTGTCTTTTGTGTTTTCATAAAACGCTTTCTTCTTTCCAGGTTCCAGGCATTGGAGATTTTCACCGAAAAACACGAACTGTTTTCCAAACATCGGAACGTTTCTACCGGATTTTTCCACCGGGTGGAAGCACGACGGAACTTTTTTCTGCATCAAAAGGCGGTCCGTGATCTCCAGAAGCATCCGAAGACCCCTTTTAGAGAACACAACGAATGAAAAAAAGCAGCGAATTGATGGGTGACCACGGAATAGAAACCATGGGAAAAGGGGTGACACCTTCTGACCCGCCCCGCAACCCGCCCCCTGACCTCTGGCATTTCCGATTGCTGATTGCCGATTTTGACCCCTGACTCCTGTCTCCTGTCCCCTGACTCCTGTCCCCTGACCCCTGTTAACCATTAACTACTAACAATTAACTTCTCTCCATCCCCCATTCTCCGTCGTTTCCCCCTATTAACCACTAACCATTAACAATTAACTTCTCCCGCCCTCTGTCCTCCGACCTTGCCGTCTCCGCCCCAACCCCCACACTCCCATACAGGCCGCCCGTCCCAACTCCCACACGCCCACACGCCCATACAGGCCGTACGCCCATACAGGCCGTTCTACTCTCCCTCTCCATCCCTATTCCCCGACCTCCGTCCTGCCTTACAAATCCGCCGGACTGACGACACTCACCCCCGGACGGTTCAAAACATGTGTATAAATCATCGTCGTCGCCACCTCCGTATGGCCCAGCAGCTCCTGAACGGTCCGGATATCCACACCCGTCTGCAGCAGACGCGTTGCAAACGAATGCCGCAGCACATGGCAGCTCACCAGTTTCGGGATGCGGGCCTCCTTCGCCGCCGTACTCACCGCCTTCTGGACAAGCGTCTCGT
>JALOTS010000133.1 GCA_025457785.1 Pontiellaceae bacterium
CAGCGATGCCGTGAGCTGTCCTGCTGCATCCGGGCGATTTCGCGCCGGATGGAGTCCGTGTGCGCGAATCCGGTCTCTTTGTCGTATTCTCGCAGGGTGAACAGAACGTTATCAAAATAGGTCTGGTATCCGCTTCGGCGTCGGCTGACCTCTAGCCCGTTTTCATGCCGGCGGTAAACCGACATCATCGAGTCAAGATACGCAAAGGGACCGTGATGCAGGCACCACAGGCGGAAAAGCAGATCGCCGCACCAGATCTTCAGCCGCCATTCCGGCAGGGTGGCCAGGATCTCCGCACGCGCCATCACGCTGGCGGTCGGAAGCGACTGCGTATAGATCTCGTCGAAATCCAGAATTTCCTTGAATGGCGTCTCGAAATACAGGCGCGTCGCAGAGAGTCGTTCGTTCAGAATCAGCGCGTTGTGAAAGCACAGGGAGACCTCGGGATGTGCCTCCATGAAGTCCACCTGCTTTTGCAGTTTTAGCGGGTCAATCCAGTAGTCGTCGCCTTCGATCATCGTGTGGTACTTACCCCGGCAGGCCTGGTGGATAAGATAGCTGTTTTTTTGGCCGCCAAGATTGGTTTCATGGAGCAGAGCGCGGATTCGATCCGGAAACCGCTGTGCGTAATCCGCCACGATGGCCCGCGTGCCATCCGTGCTGCAATCCTCGCCGACAATCACCTCGAAGGGAAATGTCGTGCGCTGCATCAGGATACCTTCCAGACATTGCGCGATCCATCGCTCCTGATTGTAGGTTGCCACCCGTACGCTGACTAAAGGCTGTCCATTCATATTCTATTCCCTCTATACACGGAGAAGATGTGTGTCAATATGTGAATGTTTGCGTATGTGAGTTTATCACTCCCACACTAGACATACTTTCTCATCGCCGCCCTTATTTCCTCCCAACGCGCCGGAGTCGCCCGGATCGTATTCGCCGCATCAAAGGAGCGCGGGCCGGCGTAGTCGCCGGACAAGACCTGACCGAGCCCGGCCATTTTCTCGGCCAACACGGCCCAGGCGGCGGCCGGATCCCTGCAGAAATCCTCGTATTGGAGGGTCCATGCCCGCGCGGGCGCCACCTGCGCCATGCCTGCATCCGTCGCCTGGCGGATGAAGTGGATCTGTCCGGCCACCTGTTCGACCGGCGGACGGTCCTTGAGCCAGGCGTATTCCGGGGGTTTGAACGAGTACCACAGGTCCTCGGTCCCGAAATACCGCTTCCGCCCTTCCAGCATGGACTGCACGACAAAGGAGGGATCCCGCTTCATGTTCACGAACAGCACCTTGTCGAATGCGGTGTCCAGAAAGGGAATGTGCCAGTTCAGCAGCATGGCCTTCAGCGCCAGCGGCTTTTCCAGGGCCGCCTCCAGCGTCGCGAGTTCACGGTTGAGCTTCTCCACGTCCACTCCGGCCAGGGCTTCCGTCGGAACAACGTCCGCCTCCGGATACAGAGGAAAGAACCGCCGCCAGAAATACCAGAACTCGTGGGGGGCCAGTGCCCCCGTGGTTTTGCCCAGCACGGAAGTGAACGGGCTGGTCTTCTTAAAATCGGAAATCTCGCCGCCAATGTCGTTCTCAATCAGGATTTGCTGAACCCGCGCGCCGATGTACGGCGCGGCATAGAAGCGCGAGATGGTATTGGACGGATAGGCCCACTGGCCGCTTTCGGCCAGCCATTGCATAAACAACGTTGTCCCGCTGTGCGGTGCGCCCATTAACAGCAGGATGGGTAACCTGGGCTTGACGTATGTCCGTCCGACTTCCTCCTGACAGGTGGCCAGCAGTCCGTTCAGCTCCTTCAGCAAAACTTCCAGCCTCTCGCTTCGTCGAAACGTGCCAATGCGGGGATCGGGGATCGATTTCATGAGCCTCCTAACCATAGAAGTATATTAATAACAAACCGGAGATTATCGCCCTGATCCAGCAGTCCTGCGCCGGGGAACGTGGTGCCGGACGAACCAATGAATCCCGAATCGGCAGTCACCACGACGCGGCCCCGCAAGCCGCCATGTTTGCGGTCGTGCGCGACGGCGAAGCATCGCAGGGCTGGCGTACGGGCCTCGCGATAGTCGCGCATCGCGGCCGGAAGGAAGACCAGCGGCACGCCGTCCTCTGTCCGGATACTGCAGCCATTGTTGACGACGAGCGAGCGCACAGAGTTCGCCTCTCCGATGCCGCAGAGGATGGGATGTTCCCTGTTCAGGCTTTCTCCGCTGATTTCGACCGGACGGCCCCATTCCGACGAAGCGAAGAACGAGTTTTCGATCCCGATGCCAAAACGCCGGGCCAGGCGTGCGTCGCTCGCGGTCAGGTCGGGGTAGGGTTGCCCGGGGATGTCACCGTGGTTGGACATCAGTAACAGGCCGCCCCCGTCCCGCACAAAACTCTGAATGCCGTCCATCTCCGCCTCCGTGTAGTCGGCCTCCGCCATCTTGCGAGTCGTCAGCATTAACACGTCGCAACTGGCCAGCTGCTCCGTGGATAGCGCTTCGGACGGCGAAAAGTCGACCCGTACTCCGGGCTGAGCCGCCAGTTCCTTTAACAGATCCGCCAGACGGCGTTCGTCCCGGAGGTGAACTCGCGCCTGCAACCCGAGACTGTCAATAAGGATTTTCATGGCGCGACCCCCACACGGCGTTCACCGGCGCTCCCGCGCAGACTGTCGAGATGTGCTCGGATGGCCTCGGGCGAATTCCACATCATCACATCAATGATGGACAAGCCCGGCTCGAACCGGAAAGGCCCGCAGGGATAGGTCATGTGTGTGTACGACTGGATGAACAACGCGATGCCGTGCGCGGCGAATTTGGCTGCGTCGAACAGTTCCGCGCCGCCGGCGGCGTTGACGTACTCGTCGGCCCCGAACGCATACGCGATGCGCAGCGCCCAATCCCCAGGCTCCTCGATCGGCCCTTCCAGAACCAGATCCATGCGCGACAATATGTGAAAAGGGGTCGCGATACCGAGGTGCCGACAGGTCCGCTCCAGCATGACGGCGTTCAGTTCAGTCAGATTGCCGCCCTCGACCGCAAAACACTCCTCCAGGAACCCCGTGACCTCCGCGTAAAACGGTGCGCTTTTCCGGTAGTGCTGCAACTGCCGCAGGATCCGCCCGCGCCAGTCACTGTTTTCCGCCGCCTCGATCCGGTTGATGAGCGTTTCCCTCGTGTGCTTCTTGAGGGGTATGGTGACGTACTGCCATCCAGCGTTCGGATGCAGAATACGGTTGCGGTTGACCCACTGGTGCCGCATGTACTGGGCCGTGTCGAACACGATCCACTCGTCCGCCCGGTTGATCAAGTCGAAGTGCCCCAGATAGGGGAAGAAGTAGGGCTGCATGATGCCGAGTTTCATAGGATGTTGTCCGCCTCGAAATGCTCAAAATCCGGGGTAACGAGGGGCGCGATCTTGCGGTCGTCGCCCTGGTTGGTCACCGGGTGTGCCGAAGCCCGGAATACGCCGGTGCCGTAGAAGCCGTCCTCGAAAAACAGCAGTGTGCTGGCGGCATAGTCCTCGCGCGGCGTACCGGCGATGGTCCCGCGAAACTTCCTTTGCGGAATGTACTCCTGCAGCACCATGTTGTCGGCGCGTCCGGAATCGAACAGCGCCTCCCACTCGGCCGCGTCCGTGATCGGCCCGGCGAAAACGTCAATACTCATGCCGTTGTTGAAGGGCTTGATGATCCATCGATCCTTGTTGTTTCGCGCCTCGGGCCAGATCTCCGGGCTGAGGTGGCGGGTGAACGCAGGTGCTAAATAGGGCCGGAATTCTTCGCGCTCTTCCGGTGTCAGGGCGTTTCGCATGAACTCGTCGCGATGGAGCAAGGCGAAGAAACGCTTGTCGTGTATCAGGAAAACGGTCCGCAGGTCGTTCAGCAGATTCGATCCGACGATGGCCTCGACGGTATCCGCGGGCAAGGCGCACAATTCCTCGTGCGACAATTCGCCGATTACGGCGGCGTTCTCGAACAGATGCGTTGAAGACGGGACTTCGGCGACCGGGATCTTTTCGACGGGGAATCCGGCGGCCTCGAAGATCGGCACGAAAAACTTGGACTCATTCCTGGCCGTGTTCCAGCCCAGCAGGACGCACACACGATTAAAGGATCCGAAGTAGTCCATGAGCCGCCCGAAGAAAGGCGTGTGCGGGTCGAGGTGCCGGATTCCGGGATGTGCGCGGACAACCTCCTGCGTCAGTTGCGCAAAGACGCCCGCCCGGAAGAAACCGTTCAGAGCGAACCGGCAGGTGGTCTCGATCAGGCGGATGCGGTTGTCCTCGCCGATGACGAAGTCGGTCCGGTAGGCACCGGGTCGGTAGGGCCGGTGGCGACACAATTCGAGGATCTCGGCGACCCGATCGGGCACCGGCATCAGGTCGCGGTAGCGGTCGAGATAGTGTTCCGCGATATGCCGCATGCACTTCAGGTAGAGCTGCTGTAGACGGCACATACGCGCATGCGTTTCCGGGCGGATGGCCAGAGGAACGTCGTAGGTCCATTGCCGGAGGTATTCGCGGGTGCCAGGCGATGACTGAAGGAATGCTCGGTATAGCGCGTCGCCGCGTGAGTTTGCCGGTTTGTGCGATTTATTTTTGAGTTTTTCCCTGCGTTCCATATTGTTCCGATACGCCTCGTCATCCACAACGGGCAAACCCTTTTTTACTTCCGCATCACGGATTCAAGCGCGGCCAGCGTTTTGTCGATGTCGGCTTCACGGATCCCGTGGTGGGTCACCATCCGGAAGCGGAATGGTGCCGCATGATGCAGCAAAATTCCCTGTTCGCGAAGATGCGTGACGAATTCTGATTCGCTAATGCGCCGATCGGCAAGATCGAAAAAGATGATATTGGTCTGAGCGCGGTTGACATCAATTACCAGTCCCTTGATTCGGGCAATCCCCTTGGCCAGGCGGCGGGCGTTGGCATGATCTTCTGCCAGGCGCCCGACCATTTCGTCCAGCGCGACAATCCCCGCTGCCGCCAGGACTCCTGCCTGGCGCAAGCCGCCGCCCAGCATCTTTCGTGATCTGCGGGCATGCGCGATGAAGAGCTTGCTGCCGCAAAGGACGGAACCCACAGGCGCGGAAAGCCCCTTTGACAGACAGACGCTCACGGAATCCACGCCTCTGGTCAACTCCCGGACATCCACGCCAAGGCCCACGGCGGCATTGAATATCCGGGCACCGTCGAGATGAACCAGCAGGTTGCGTTGCCTGGCCAGTGCGACAACTTCAGCCGTGTAGTCTGGTGTCAGGATGGCACCGCCGCAGCGGTTATGCGTATTCTCCAGACAGATCAGTCTGGTTTTCGGAAAATGGATATTATCCGCACGGATGGCCGCTTCGATCCGCTCAAGCGGAATCGTTCCGTCGGGCTGGTTCGGAACGATATGAGGAAATACGCTGCCCAGCGCGGACATACCGCCTACTTCGCTCAGGAAAATGTGCGAGATGTCCCCCAGGATGACTTCCTCGCCGCGGGCGCAGTGCGTTAGTAAGCTGACCAGATTGGACATCGTACCGCTGGGAACCAGAAGTGCCGCATCCATTCCCAGTCTTTCGGCCATCATCGCTTCCAGCCGATTGACGGTGGGGTCTTCGCCGAATCCGTCATCCCCTACACCGGCGCAAGCCATGGCATCGCGCATCGCCTGCGTAGGATGGGTCACCGTGTCGCTTCTCAGATCTATCATAGTCATAAACGGTCTCCTCTTGTTATTATTCCATCGCCACGAGCAGCTTGATGAGTTCCTGTCCCTCAGGCGAATCATCGAATGAGTATTTCGGCTCACCCAGCGCCGCTCTAAGCGCCTGCATCTCTGTCGCCAGCGTTTCAACGGGTTTTCTATCGGCAAAAAGATCGCAGAAGATTCGCGCCAGCTCATCCAGGCATGGTTTGTCGGCACCGAGCCGGGTAATGCCGTTCATCCCCAGTCGAAGCCCCCAGCGACCCCTGGGAATCGTGATGAGATTGGTGGATATGCACAATCGGTCGAGTTTCTTGAATTGTTCTATGGCTTCTGCTTTGGAACCCAGCTCCAGCCAGAGTTGGTTGGATTGCGTATAGCCATACTCTCTGGCCGCGACAGCCAATCCGCAGGAATCCAGCCGTTCGGCAAAATACCTGGCGTTCCCGGCGAGGTCACGGGCATACGGTTTGCCGAAATGCTTGAACTCCAGCAGGGCCAGATAATGCGCAAAGATATGGTGCATCTGCGTATTGGACACCAGCAGTTCCACATTTTTTTGCACCGTTTCCGAACAGGCATTCTTGCGCCTGAACAGAATCATTGATTTTTGCGGGCCCCAAAGGCTTTTGTGTGTTGTGGAATGGATGATATCGGCGCCTTCTTCAA
>JALOTS010000134.1 GCA_025457785.1 Pontiellaceae bacterium
CCCGAATTTTTTCCGCTCCATGGAAAAAACCGGGGAGGGAACGGTTGTTGCAGCGGCATCCAAGTCCATGCACCGCGCAAAAAGCTTTCAAAAGAAAACCCGTGTTGAGCGGATTTATCCCTCCTATGAAAAAATGCTCGATCAGGAACAGCTCGACGCGGTGTATGTGGCGACCTCCCACAACTTTCATTATGAAAACACCCTGCACTGCTTAAATCGCGGCCTTCCGGTGCTGGTTGAAAAGGCCTTCACTCGCAACGCCGTTGAGGCTGAAAAACTGATCGCGCTGGCGCGGCGGAAAAATCTTTTTCTGATGGAGGCCATGTGGACACGGTTTAATCCGGCGATTGTAAAATTACGCGAGCTGCTACACGAAGGAATTATCGGAGACGTTAAACGCTTAAACGCGGCATTTTGCGTACGGATGAATCCCTGCTCATTAAAAACGGCTCCATGGAACCGGATGTACAGTCCGCGCTTGGCAGGGGGCGCACTGCTTGATCTCGGTGTTTATCCTATCACATTTGCCCGGATGGTTTTCGGAAAAGCTCCTGTGAAAATCTGCGGTTCAGCGGAAAAGGCGTGGACCGGCGTGGATAAAACCTCTGAATATCTCTTCGATTATTCCGGCGGGAAACGCGCCGAACTGATTTCATCGTTCGGTCAAAGTCGTCCGCGCGATGCAGTAATAACCGGCACCGCCGGACAAATCCGTGTGCCTGTTTTTATGCATCCGGATCATTTCATAGTTACACGCACCGGACATGCGGAAGAAACGATCCGGATCGATCCCGAGCGGCTGGATAACGGAAGCCCCGGTTTTCAACACGAAATCCGTGAAGTACACCGCTGCCTGCGCGGAAAATTACTCGAAAGCCCCCTCATGCCCCTCGATGAAACACTCGAAATCATGCAGACGATGGACGCGCTCCGCACGCAGTGGGGCGTGAAGTATCCCGGCGAATAACCAAACGGATACGAATCCCCTCTCCGGGACATCGGGAAAATGACCGGACGGAGTGACATCGTTGTCATACTCCCCGTCATGACCGTTTTTCCAAAGTTTGGAACTTATCATCCAGTTTTTTCCAATGGCTGGAATTTTTGATCCTGTCGATTCTGTTATCCTGCCAACTATTTCTTTTTTCCGATCCCTGCGATGTTTAAATCGTTCCTTGCAGTCACTGTTTTCTGCGAAAAATTAGTTTGTTTCCGTGTTATCACATTTACAACTCACCGCAGCATAAAAAAAAGAACGACGACAAATCATGAACGACAACATGTTGTTCCGGCCCTTCAGAGAAGGGCCTAAAGCACCGATTCAAGTTTCGCGGCGAGGATATCAATCTCCTTCTTCGTGCGCTTTTCGGTGAACGCGCAGAGAAGAACATTTTCCATCCCTTCGTAATAGCGTCCGGCGGGGAATCCGGCAGCGATGCCTTCACTGATGAGCTCACTGACCACTTCGCCGGCATCCTTCGGCAGCTTCAGAGCAAATTCGTTGAAGAACGGGCGGTCAAAAAGCGGCTCGACCCCTTTGATCGCTTTGAGTCGCGTCCACGCGTAGCCCGCACGGTCCATACACTGCCGGGCGACATCGGCAAACCCATCTTTGCCGAGCAGCGAGAGATAAATGACCGCCCGCAGCGCGCAAAGCTGCATATTGGTGCAGATGTTCGAGGCCGCCTTCTCCCGCCGGATATGCTGTTCGCGCGCCTGAAGCGTCAGCACAAAACCGCGCCGACCCTGCCCGTCTTTGGTCGCGCCGACAATCCGGCCCGGCATATTGCGGACATATTTTTTCCTGGTCGCCATAAAGCCGAGATATGGCCCGCCGAACGAAAGCGGCAGTCCGAGGCTCTGTCCGTCGCCGGTCACAATGTCCGCGCCCATTTCCCCCGGTGTTTTCACCACGCCCAGCGAAATCGGATAAGCCGAAAGAACCACAACCGCGCCGGCACGGTGCACCTGATCGATCATTCCGGTCAAATCATCAAGGCAGCCGAAAAAATTGGGGTTTTGCAACAATACAGCCCCGACGGTGTTGTCGAGATGTCCAGCGAATGCGACACGATCCGCAAGCCCGTCGGACATGGCAATCTCACGATATTCAATTTTCAGGTTGCGGGTATAGCTGCGCAACATGGTGCGATAGATGGGGCTGACTCCTTCATCGACCAGCACACGGTTGCGTTTCGTGATGCGCAGTGCCATCATCATCCCCTCGAAAAGGGCGGTGCCTCCGTCGTACAGCGACGCATTGGACACCTCCATATTGGTAAGACGCGTGATGGCCGTCTGGTATTCAAACATCGCCTGCAGGGTGCCCTGCGCGGCCTCCGGCTGATACGGCGTATAGGCGGTAAAAAACTCCCCGCGCGAAGTCAGCGAGTTCACTGCCGCCGGAATAAAATGGTCATAAAAACCGGCACCGCAGAAATTGGTGAGATCCGACGAATTTTTGCGGGCAACCGCACGGATCTGCTGCATCATTTCCATTTCGGAAAGACCCTGCGGCAGATTAAACTCGCTGGACTGAAACTCCGCCGGAATATGGGCGAAAAGATCATCGAATGTCTTTGCGCCGATGGAGGCCAGCATGGATTTTTCGTCGTCGGAACTGGTACATGCAAAAGGTGAAACAGACATAACGGACAACTTTCTCTTGGGTTTGGAAAACAAAATAATTTGGACAGATTAAGCCCGCTCGTTTAGGGTGTCAATCACGCAACAGAAACGGAGTGGCGGGTGTCGGAATAAATCCCCGGGCTGTGGGTGTCGCGTGTGAAAGGAAGACCATGAACCGGAACCGTATCGAAGATTTTGGACCCTATCAGGATGCCTTTCCGCTTTTTGACGGGGTTGTCGAAGATGTGGCGATCCTCCAAAAAGATCCGCGATGCTACCGTCTGGTCGGGCAGCAGATCGGCAGCGCGGACTCAATTTGCGCGAATATTGACAAGGGGTTTGGACGGATTAGTCGTACTGAATACATCCGGTTTCTGGATATTTCACGCGGATCAGCCCGTGAACCACTTGGACGCTATAAACGCCTGAAACACTGGCTTCCACAAAAGACCATTGATGAATGGGTTGCACTCACCGATCGGATTATTTCCCGATTGACCCATACGATCCAGACACTGAAGGCAAATAACCCGACCACAACACGTTCCACCCGACACCCTGCGTCCGACACCCACTCCCCCGACACCCTGCACCCAATACCCAACCCCAAACACGGAGACTCCCCATGATTAAACAAGCCATACAAGCCCTGATTGAAGGCGGAAGTATCACCCGCGATGAAGCGTATCTGTCGATTATGGATATTTTGCGCGGCGAAGCGACGCAGGCCCAGATCGGCGCGTTTATCGCCGCCCTGCGGATGCACGGCGAAACCCCGGAGATTATCGCCGGCGCCGCACAGGCCATGCGCGAAAACATGGTCAAGATCCGCTGTGACGACCCGCAGGCCATCGATATCGTCGGCACCGGCGGCGACGGCGCACACACCTTCAACATTTCCACGGCATCGGCCTTTGTCGCCGCCGGAGCCGGAGTAACGGTCGCCAAGCACGGCAGCTACGGAGTTTCCAGCAAATGCGGAGCCGCCAACGTACTTGCCGAACTCGGCGTCAATCTGCAATACGGCCCGCAGAAAATGGAAGAGTGTCTCGAAAAAATCGGTGTCGCCTTCCTGTTCGCTCCGGCACTGCATCCGGCCATGAAACATGCCGTCGGACCGCGTAAAGAACTGGGATTCTGGAGCCTGTTTAACATCCTAGGCCCGCTCTGCAATCCGGCCGGAGTCAAAAACGGCATCCTCGGCGTTTTTTCCGCCGGACTGGTTCCGATCATCGCGGATGCCTGCGCGCAACTGGGCGCAAATTATCTCTTTGTGGTTCACGGCAATGACGGACTGGATGAAATCACCACGACCACCACCAGTCTCGTTACCGAAATCCGGCGCGGAAAACTCGAAACCTACGAAGTGCAGCCCGCCGGATTCGGCCTGGCGCAAGCCCGCACCATCGACATCACCGGCGGCGAACCGGCGGAAAACGCCGCAATCATCCGGGCCCTGCTTTCCGGAAAAGAAATCGGACCGAAACGCGACATCGTTCTGCTCAACGCCGCCTTTGCGATCATGGCCGGAGGAAAAGCACAAACCCCGCCCGAAGGGATCGCGCTGGCCGCCGAATCGATCGACTCCGGCGCCGCTCTCAAAAAACTTGAACAACTGGCGGAAGCCTCTCATGCAGTATAATCAGAAACAAACAGAGACTATGATCAGAATAATTAAGGACAGAATAATTCAATACAGACGTAGCTCCCAATGTTTTTAAAATTATTCTGTCGACAATCATTCTGATCCTCTCTTACAGACTTTCCGGTGAAAAACCAAATGAACAAACCAGCTACAGATTTGATCATTATCGGCGGCGGCGCGGCGGGTTTTATGGCCGGAGTCACGGCGGGCGAACGGAAAATCCGTGCCGTTATTCTCGAACGCTGTCCGAAGCCGGGCCGCAAACTGCTGATGTGCGGCAACAACCGCTGCAACATCACCTCCGCCCTGCCCGTCAAAGAGATGCTGGCCGACTTCGGCGATCCGGTCGCCCCGTTTCTTGAACCGGCGCTGACCGCCTTTCCGCCCTCCGCCCTGCGCGACTGGTGCCATAAAAACGGACTGCCAACCAAAATGCAGCGCGACAAGCGAGTTTATCCGGCCAGCGAAAAAGCCTCGGATGTTCACCATCTCTTCACCGACCTGCTGGCCAAATACAACATCGGCCTGATGCTCAACAGCGCTGTAAACCGGATCACGCCGCTGCAACCCGGCGAATGGCTGGTCAAAACAGACGGAGTTGAACTCACCGCACGTGCTGTTCTGCTGGCCACCGGCGGGGTCAGTTACCCGAAAACCGGCTCCGTCGGCGACGGACAGAAAATGGCCGCCGCGCTCGGTCATAAGGTCACCCCCTACCGGCCCGGTCTGGCCGGATTCGACATGCCGCCCGCATGGATCGCCGCCAACCCGGTCCGCAGCATCCCCAACGTAAAACTGAAAATCATCGCCGGCGGCAAGGCGGTAGCGACGACAGAAGGCTTTCTGGAAATCGAAAAATACGGCATCAGCGGCCCGGCAGTCACCAACGCCAGCCGCATCATCTCCCGGCAGAACTTGAAAAACTGCAGCTTTGAAGTCGATATGAACGGGAAGAAATGGACGCTCCATCCGCTGCGCATGCGCCCGCTCAAGGAAGCCATGGTCACCGTCGGCGGCATTGCACTCAACGAAGTTGATTCGCATACCATGGAATCGAAAAAGGTTCCGGGTCTTTTCTTTGCGGGAGAAATTCTCGACATCGACGGCCCGAGCGGCGGCTATAACCTGCAAGCCGCCTTCTCCACCGCCCGCCTCGCCATCAGCGACATCGCCAGGAAACTGAAAGTTCATTCCTCGCAGAGAGGTTGATGACACAGCTCGTCACAGTTTTTCACCATTTTATAAAAAAATCTCATTCGTTGACCGTTTCGACGGGGATGATGATTTCCGGCTGATCTTCACAGGAGGTATGAACCTGCACGGCGGCGCCTTGCTTTACGGAAGCAGGAAGGATCGAAAGAGTGCATTGCCAGCGGTCGGCACGGAGCTGCTTGAATTCAGCCGTTCCTTCCGCATTCATCAGTTCCGCAGAGAGAATTTCAAACGCCCGTCCGTCGCTGCTGGATAATACCGCCTGTCGATCAACAGACTCGCTGACCCCGGAAAGAACGGTGATACGCTCCGGCACGCTTTTGATCACCGGGGTTGCCGTTCCAACCACTGGAACAGTGACAGCACCGGACGAGAAATCCAGACGGATACCGCCGCTCAAACGCTCCTGAGCGGTCAGCGGCGCCGCTGTAACGCGAATAATCCAGCTCCGGTCGGCGGATTCGACGATCTCCGCTTTAACGCCCTTCACGCTGGAAGAAACCGATCGCAAGGAAACCGCCTCGTCCAGCAGGTTTGTGGCGACCAGTGTTTGAACCGTCTCAACCCCCGCCGTCAGCTCTCCGAACCGGATCGCGGCGGGAGTCACCTGAATTGCGGTTCCGCAAATCCCCGTCAGCCGCAAATCCAGATAAGGCCGCTTCGGATCGTTGCTTCCAATTAAAACCTGCTTGTTTTGTTCGCCCGTCCGGTTCGACAGATCAAAAATTACATGGCAGATCGAATTGGAACCCGGTTCAAGTCTCATGGAATCCATCGAGGCTTTCATTCCGCAGCAGGCCCGAACCCTGGAAATCTCAAGGACGGTGTCACCCCGGTTCCAGATCACGAACCCGTGCGTGCCGGATCTCGTTCTGATCAATCAGTGTCCCGAAATCATACGCCGGGGCATCGCACGCAATCTGCGGCGCGGCAACGGCAAGACCCGCCGCAACCGCGCACAAACAAAACAAGGAGCATTTCGAACCGCAGATGGACACGAATGAACGCGGATTAATTTTTTTGGTAGGCTTTATACGCAGAAATCATGGCTGCGATTGTCTTGCCTGAGCCCGTAGCCATCTCCAGAACGCCGCGATAACCTGAAGAACACCAGGCTTCCATGGCTTTTCCTTGATGCTCGAACGGTCCAGTATCATACTTTATCCAACCAGGTATCTTGAAATTGAAATTGAATGAGACAGACTGACCTTTACCATTAGTTGTATCGTTATCCTTGTTTTGTGTGGCTTGACGGTACAATGATTGGTACTCTGATTCAGTCGGGGGAAGTTCAGAAGGATAGGAACGAAGTATTTTGTCCTTAAGAGCCTGTGAGACTGACACAATAAAGCAGCCATCTTCTGTGTTATCCCAGAGGCGATCGAATTTAATGCGGAATTTATTTATTATGTATTCCTGGGTCGAATCAATCCAGGACATAGAGACACTGATCTGCTCGAAATTATGCTTAATCCCTGAGCGGGTTATATTGCTTGAGCCATGGGCAGCTATTGTGTCATCACCATTCTTAAAAATCCACACTTTTGGGTGGAACAAGGCACGCTTCATAAGGGCGATTTTTATTTCGATGCGCCCCATACGAATGAGGTATGAAAAACATTTTAGTGTGTGTTGCTGCAGTAAATCATCTGTGATGATGAATGATTCGATGAGGTTTTTAGCCACCTCTTCAGGAGAACAAGTGCCCTCCTCAATGGCTTCGAGGTCTTCCGGACGAAGGAAAGGACTTATTATCAACCTGAAACTGTATTTCGAGCAATTGATAAAAGCAGCACGGCCGGCGGCTAAAGTCGACAAAGCCCCGCCTGAAAAAAAGCCCATCATGCAATCGGCCTTCTCAGTTGTGCGGAATGCTGGAACAAGCACCTCTTCAGAGAAAGGATCGTTTGGCAAGAAATAAATGGGTTTGATGCCCTTTAGCGATTGAAAACCTGCAATTTTGTCTTTGTCCATCGCCATATAGTTTTATTTAATGGCATCAAAATTTCATATAGCTAAAAGCATATCAATCAAAGATTGCAGACAAAACAGAAAT
>JALOTS010000135.1 GCA_025457785.1 Pontiellaceae bacterium
ATTGGTCTGGTCGCCGATGAGTGTCGAATAGAGCCCGTCCACGACGGTGACGGAATTCGAGTCCTCGTAGAGCAAGGTGCCGCCTGAGGAGGCGTTATACAGACGCAGGGACAGCCCGACACTGCCGTTGACCAGGTTCGTGCCGTTGAGCAGCCGCCCCTGATAGTTGATAAGCTGCGGCACCTCCGCAAAACTCAATAAACCCGTGAACAGTACAACCGCCAGCACCCTGATTTTTTTCATGACTTCTCCGTTTTATTTTTTTTAACCCGCAAGCCCTTTCAACTGAATTATTTGTACAATGCCACTCCGGCAAGAAAAATCAAAGTCATTTTTATGCCCGAACCCGGCAAGGCCGGAACCAAAACACCAAGTCACAAAGAACCCCAAAGTTCTCAAGTAATTTTATTCGATCATCTTGATGCCGTGTACGTTGTGTCTTTGTGTTAAAAAATCCGTCGTAAATATGATGCGATTTGAATAGAGAGGGACTAATACCCAGCCCGTATAACTGCCGGTATCCCTTTCGTGTCGCGTCGTTGCGGTCATCACTCCAAGGCAGCGGAACCGCCTGCCTGTGCGTGTATTCACGCGGACGGGCAACAAAAATCTAAATCCTTCGGGATAATTTTTTGCGTGTACTCACGCAAAAAGAAGAGAGGGAATCGGCCTTTTATCCTACTGCAGGCATGCCCCGCGAGACCACAAGATCAATTTTGGAGCCGATGGGCAGTGTCAAACCGCCTGTCGGACTTTGCCGGATCACCCTGCCCGCCTCAACCGTACCGCTTTCTTCAGTGAAGACCGTTCCGACAGCCATCCCGGCGCTGATAATATTTGATTCCGCGTCGGCCTGCGAAAAACCCGTCAGGTCGGGAACCGAATTGTGCGTAATCGGTTTCGAGCTGACTGTCATTTGGTCTATATTCGGCCCCTCGGCTGAACTCTGGCGCAGTTCAATCGTATTATTTCCTTTTTTAAGTGTAACCTTGACCGCATTCGTTCCCCATACCGTCCAGCTACCCATTTCTTTCCACGCAATTGCCTCAACCTGAGACCCATTCACAAAAAGAACGGTATGCCTGCCACCGCTCTTCGTGGTGTAACGAAACGTCAGAACAGCCTCCCCGGCATCCGATAAAATCCGATTCCACCTGATGTAACATCCGCTCGATCCGAAATCGACATAGCCGGTGCCCAAAGCGCCGGTGTCCAAACCTTTCGAGGTGACTCCCTCCATCGCTTCCGCATTTTCCGCCTCATAAATTACATCCGTCACAGAGTCGGCAAAAGAAGCCCCCGCGAAAACCAGCCCTGCAACAACCAAAAAAATCATCCCGTTTCTTCTTTTATTCATTATTCCCTCCTCATTCCCCTCAGTTCCAAAACATTTTCAACCGTTTTTCTATTGCACAACATGTTCCAAAAGTTCTAAAAAAACCGATATCGGCATACTGATAAATTTTTACGGAATTTACACGTATAATTCCGTATAAAAATTCCGCGAAAAAATGGACAAATAAACGATAGACGGCCTGCAGGGTTTTACGTATAGTCCGACGCTCGATTTAAAAATCAGGGAGATTTGCTGCCGCATGAAAAAATTGATCATAGGATTACCGAAAGGCAGTCTGCAGGATTCGACCTTTGCTTTGTTCGCAAAGGCCGGATTTAACATTTCAGGCAGCTCGCGCTCCTATTTCCCCTCCATTGATGATCCGGAAATCGAACTCCGTCTGCTCCGTCCGCAGGAAATGAGCCGCTATGTCGAACTCGGCATGCTGGATGCCGGTATTGCCGGTCTGGACTGGATTGAGGCCAACGGCTCCGATGTTCAGGATGTATGCAGCCTGGTTTATTCCAAACAGACCAAACGCCCGGTTCGCTGGGTGCTGGCCGTTCCGGAAAAATCATCCATTCAGTCGGTTAAAGATCTCGAAGGCAAACGGATCGCCACCGAAGGGGTCGGTATTGTTGAACGCTGGCTCGCCAAAAACGGCGTAAAGGCCACGGTGGAGTTCTCCTGGGGCGCCACGGAAGTCAAAGTTCCCGATTTTGCCGATGCCATTGTGGATATTACGGAAACCGGCTCCTCGCTCCGCGCTCACAATCTGCGGATTGTGGACACCTTGATGGAATCCTATACCAAGCTTTTCGCCAACAAATCGGCATGGGCCGACAGTTGGAAGCGTTCAAAGCTTGAAAAAATCGCTCTTCTGCTGACGGCTGCGCTCAACGCCTCCGACAAAGTGCTGCTCAAAATGAATGTGGCGGCAAAAAACATTGATCTGGTTAAAAAGCTGCTTCCCGCGTTACACTCCCCGACCGTGAGCGGCCTTTCGGATGCGGGCTGGTACGCCGTCGAAACGGTAGTGAACGAATCGGTGGTGCGGGAAATTATTCCCGAACTGAAAGCCGCCGGCGCGGAAGGAATTATTGAAATCGGTTTGAACAAAGTTGTAGTCTAATCGCACAAAGGAATACAGAAACATGGGTACCATTAAAAAATGGCGTAAAACAAAGATGTCGAAACACAAACGGCGCAAACGCCGTCGTGAAGTCCGGCACAAAAAGAAATAAATTTCCTCCCTGAAAAGAGGGACTGTCATGTACATCTCCCGCAAGGTTTATTCCGGCGACGTTCTGTTGCTCGGCGTTTTACTTTGCGTCGTCGGATGCGCATCTGTGTCAAAGCCTCCGTTGAGCGCAAAAACGCAAGCGGAGGCTTTATCTCATTTCAGCCTTGGTCTTCTCGCGGCGGACAACGAGGACTCCGCCGCCGCATATGATCATTTTCAAACCGCGCTCCGCCTTGATCCGGACGCGGAAACGGTGTATGCGCCGGCCGTCGCCGTCTCTCTGGACCTCGGTAAAAAGGCCGAAGCGCTTCGATTGGCAAAAGAACAGATCAAACGGCATCCGGACGCGCCTGCGCCGCAATTGCTGCTGGCCAAAGTATATGCGCTGACCGGCCGTCCGGATCTGGCCGAACCTCTTTTCAACCATCTGCACGAAGTGTTTCCGAATGATCCGGATGTTTTAAATCAGTACATACGTTCCGCCTTAACCTCCCCCTCCCTCATCACCGCGGAAACCGGCATTAACCTTTTAACCGCTTTCCACGGTAAATTCCCGGGAACAGAAGCCTCCTTCTGCTGTCTGATGCTGCTTCATGCCGGAAAAAAAGATTACGCAAAGGCGTTGGAAGTCGCACGGGAAATTGAAGCCCTGTCGCTGAAAAACAACAGCGCCAACCTGCTCAGTCCATCCTTCTATTATCAATACGCATCGCTCCACGAACGGACCGGAGAACGCGATGCGGCGGAAAAACTGTTTTTCAGGGTTATTGAATCCGGAGAACAACCCCTGACGTCCGCTTCGCAGAATTATATCGCCTACATGTGGGCCGAACGGGGTGAAAAACTGGAACAGGCGCTTGCACTGATCCGCAACGCGCTGGCTTTTAGCCCTGAAAACGACGCATTTATCGATACGCTGGGCTGGATTTACTATATGCAGGGCCGTTACAGCGAAGCCCTTGATGAACTGAAAAAAGCCTGCGCGATCTCCGGCGATGACCCCGCCATTTTAGAACATCTGGGCGATACCTATCTCAAACTCGGACAGCCCGATGCCGCTTTGGAACAGTGGGAAAAGGCATTCAAAATCGACCCGGAGTCTGAACGGCTGATCGAGCGACTGAAAAAACACCGGAATGCCGACTGAGCTGCGAAAAAAGAATCAGCCCGCCTGATTTATTATCGCGACTTTTCATCTCAACAAACCCCGCCCTGTCCATTCCCCCATTCTTCCAAATTCCGGAGTTCGAAACTTTTTAAATCAGCATGACAGCCAAAGCTTGTGTTTTCATAACGTCCTCTTCCAAAAAACAGTCGTTTTTCTACGGAAATTGAAATGAGCATACCCGCCGGCTTTCAGTCTGACAAATGGTCTTTAATTGAGGTCATCGCTGGCAACCGGGACAAAAAACAGTGGTGCGCTGCGCGATCCGGATTCTGTGCAGCGGCTGCTTGCAGACAACGCACGGCTGTCCGGCGCGACCGTAAACTTTGACTTTTTCACGATGACCGCCCGCCTCGCCGTTTAAATCAACATAATTCCCCTGCCCGTTCCCGAGGGATGTGCCGCCGTTGCGCACACCAGCCTCAATCACGCGGCGTATTGCTTTCCAAAGTCTGGAAATTTCATCGGATGAAAGCGTTCCCGAACGCCTGCGCGGATCGAGTTTCGCTTCGAACAGCGCTTCGTCCGCATAAATGTTGCCGATCCCCGCCACAACCGACTGATCGAGCAGCAGCGCTTTGAGGATTTTATCTTTGCCTTCCAAGGCCTGAAAAAACTCTTTTTTCGTTACCGTCAGCGCGTCGGGGCCAAGGCCTGAAACTCTGGAGGGCGGCGCTCCGTCGCCGCCGGAAACGGTTTCGACAGAGCGAAACCCTCCGCAGGATTCCAGACGGAAACGCCCGAACTTGCGCGGATCACGGAAATGCAGATTCAGCCCGCCGCTGAATTCAAATATCGCGCGGTCGTGCGGTCCTTTCCTGAACGTGCCCTGTGTAAGATAAAACCCGCCGGTCATGCGCAGATGCACCAGCAGATTTTCATTCCCATCCAGACAGAAAACCAGCCACTTGCCATGACGGTTTATTTTCTCCAGCGTACGACCCCTCACGGCCTGACAAAAAACGGAGGGCGTGAGCGGCTCGACGGTGCGCGGCCATTCAACATACGCCTTTTCGATGATCCGTCCTTCCACGCCTGCGGCGAGGAGCTGACGGCGGATGGTTTCGACTTCCGGTAATTCAGGCATAAAAAACACAAAACGTTCTGCAAAACCGCAGTCAGTCCGCTCTTCTTGGAATCTCTTTGATCGTATCGATGAGGTCTTCAAAGCGGATGGGTTTGACGATGTAGCCGTCCATACCGCAGGCGAACCCCTCCTCCCGGTTTTCCTGCAAGGCGTGAGCCGTCATAGCCACAATTTTCGGAGCGTTCCCGTTTGGACAAAGCTGCAGAATTTTCCGCGTTGCATCGAGGCCGTTCATGAGCGGCATCTGGATATCCATCAGAACCAGATCATAGGTTTTATTTTGTACGGCCTCAACCGCCTCAACTCCGTTTGTAACCAGATCGGCGCTGTAGCCCAGCCGGCCCAGCAGTCTCAACGCGACCTTCTGATTCACGACATTGTCTTCCGCCACCAGAATCCGCAACGGATGATCCAGACCCAGCGTGTGGGAAACGGAAGATTCTATCTTTTCCGGACGGGAAATCCTTCCGGTTTCCGCGTGTTCCAAAAGCAGCGCCAGTTTTTCCAGCAGATGATCCGGTTTGGCCGGTTTGGTCAGCCAGGCATTCACTGATGAATTTTCGGCAATCGACGCATTCCCGGTCGAACTGAGAACCAAAATGGGTCGATCCAGAAATTCCGTCCGTTTCCGCAACGCCGCAGCCAGCATTTCGCCGTCCATTTCCGGCATCATCATATCCAGAATGGCGAAATCGATGCGGCCCAGGCTATTCAGATGAACCAACGCATTTTTCCCGCAGGAAAACGCCAGCGGAGTAATCTCCCACGCCCGGAGCTGCTCTTCCAGAATTTTTAAATTGGTCTGATTGTCATCCACAATCAGAACCCGTTTGCCTTTCAAAATCTCCCGGTTGATTCGCGCCTGTGCAGACGTATCATCCGAAGCCCGCCGGAGGATGATATTGAAAGTAAATTCAGAGCCGACCCCCACTGAACTTTTCACATGAAGGCTTCCACCCATCATTTCCACCAGCCGGTTGCAGATGGACAGGCCGAGACCGGTACCTCCGTATTTACGGGTTGTTGACGAATCGGCCTGTTCAAAGGGGGTGAAAACGCGCTTCGCCGTCTCCTCCGTCATCCCGATTCCGGTATCCGTTACAGAAAAATCAAGGCGATGATATTCCGCCTGAACCGGAACTCCGGCGACGCGAACGACCACTTCCCCGGTCGCCGTGAATTTAATCGCATTATTCAGCAGATTCAGCAGAACCTGACGCAGACGGGAAGAATCCCCGATAAAGATCTGCGGCACATCCCCGTTGACGGAACAGGCCAGTTCCAGCCCCTTTTCAAAGGCTTTATGGGCTACAATGTCCAGCGAGCTTTCCACGCAATGCCTGAGATTGAAGGGGATCATCTCAAGGCGCAGTGCGCCCGCCTCGATTTTCGAAAGATCCAGAATATCATTAATCAGCGTCAGCAGGGCTTCGCCGCTGGTTTGAATGGTCTGAACAAAATCGCGCTGCTCTTCGCTCATCTCACTGTCAGCCAGCAAGGTGGTCA
>JALOTS010000136.1 GCA_025457785.1 Pontiellaceae bacterium
GTCGCGGGTCAAGTCGCGGGTCAAGTCGCGGGTCAAGTCGCGGGTCAAGTCGCGGGTCAAGTCGCAGAGGAGGTAAAAAGCCTGATGGGAGCTCTTTCGATGCCAATGACCCGAGTTGAAATTCAGGAAAAATTAAAACTGAAAGGTCTGGCGAATTTTCGGGATCGCTATTTGACTCCTGCTCTTGCAGAAAAGCTTGTTGAAATGACAATTCCCGACAAGCCGAACAGCCGCTTGCAGAAATACCGGATTACGGAAAAGGGGAAACAAATGCTGAACGCATCAAATTAATTTCGAATGGAAGAAGAGCGTTACAAAATTATGGGTAACAAAATAATTTTTAGAAAAAGCAAATATTCTAATTTGTCAAAAACGGAGACAGGATATGCTTCAAATACTAGGTACGATACAATGGAAGTATGTAAGCTTAGAGCGGCAAACAATAGAATAGTGCCTTACCGACAGTTGGAGCTGAAAAACCTTGGTATTCCAGCTATAACAGAAGTGAATCTTGGGCCAAAGAATAGAACCCCAAGAAATGTTGTGAAAGAATTTTTGAAATCGAAGGGCTTTTCTGACGTTGAGGTGCAGCATTCGGAACTTCCATATAGGTAGGTTTCCAAACATTGAAAAACGTGGCGGAGAATTTCTAACTCGTGGAAATAAGAAACAGAAAATGAAGCAGGGTAAAAACAGTCAGATCATCCGGAACGCCGACTACTCGGCGTTCATCAAGGATGTAAAGCTCCGCATCCAGACCGGGGAGGTCGAGGGTGCCTGAAATCTCAAGATTTTTAGGAATCGTTATATTTATGTTGTATGACGACCATGCCCCGGCCCATTTTCATGCGGAGTATGGTGAGTATAAAATATCTGTTGATGTGGAGACGGGCGTTGTAAGCGGGCGGTTCCCGCCAAGGGCATTGCGGGCGGTGATGGAATGGCTGGAGTTGAATAAGGGATGTTTGATGGAAGATTGGGCTCTTGCCGGGAAACATGAAGCGTTGAAGAAGATTCCGCCGTTGGAGTAGGGTTATGTTGGAAATTACAGAGGTTAAATATGATTCGGGCTTTACGTTGCGGTTGTCGTTCAGCGATGGTGCGACGGGAACGGTTGATTTGACGGATTCGTTGTGGGGGCCGGTTTTTGAACCATTGAAAGATCCAGAGATGTTTAAAAAGGCATTCCTTTCGCCGGTGTTGCATACCGTGGCATGGCCGAATGATGCGGATTTCGCGCCGGAGTATTTGCGGGAGAGGTTAACGGGGATGTCGAGTGTGCAACTGTTGGTTGCGGAAGAAGAAGGGAAATACGGGGCGTAATCTCTAAATAGTTTGTAATGTGAATAAACGGGCCCGGCCCGTTTATTAACGGAGAGAAAAATTATGTATAAGGTTTATCATCGCATTGAGCAGATCGCCGGCAACGTGATTGTGGTCAGCGCCGAGGGGATCATTTACGGTGAGCTGGCTCAGGTCGAGTCCGGCTTCGGCACCTCGCTGGCGCAGGTGATCCGTCTTGAAGGAAACCGCATTTATTTGCAGGTGTTCGCCGGCGGACGCGGCGTATCGACGGACTCTAAAGTCCGTTTCCTCGGGCGCACGATGCAGATCCCGTTTTCCGAAAATCTGATGGGCCGCGTCTTCAACGGAAGCGGGGTTCCGCGCGACAAAGGTCCGGAGATTACTGAAAACCAGATTCCGATCGGCGGGCCGTCGGTCAATCCGGCCAAGCGCATTATTCCGCGCAACATGGTGCGCACCGGGATTCCGATGATTGATGTGTTCAACACGCTGGTCGAATCGCAGAAGCTGCCGATTTTTTCCGTGGCCGGTGAACCCTACAACGAGTTGCTGGCCCGTATCGCGCTGCAGGCGGAAGTGGATGTGATCATCCTCGGCGGCATGGGGCTGAAGCACGACGACTACCTCTATTTCCGTGACTATCTCGAAGAAAACGGTGCCCTTTCCCGCTCGGTTCTCTATGTGCATACCGCCTCCGATCCGACGGTTGAATGTCTGCTGGTTCCCGACATCGCGCTGGCAACGGCTGAACAGTTTGCCTTACAGGACAAACGGGTGCTGGTGCTGCTGACCGATATGACCAACTTTGCCGACTCAATGAAGGAAGTTGCCATTACGATGGAACAGATTCCCTCCAACCGCGGTTATCCCGGCGATCTCTATTCGCAGCTCGCTTCCCGCTACGAAAAGGCGGTCGACTTTGAAGGTTCCGGTTCGATCACCATTCTGGCCGTAACGACGATGCCCGGCGACGATGTAACCCATCCGGTTCCGGACAATACCGGCTACATCACCGAAGGACAGTTTTATCTCAAGAACGGCCGCATCGAACCGTTCGGGTCGCTGTCGCGTCTGAAACAGCAGGTCAACGGCAAAACCCGTGCCGACCACCGGACGATCATGGACACGATGATTCAGCTTTATGCATCCTATAAAGAAACGCTCGAAAAGCAGTCGATGGGATTCCGCATGAGCGCGTGGGACGGCAAACTTCTGAAGTACGGCGAGCGCTTCGAGAACGAAATGATGGCGCTGTCGGTGAACATTCCGCTCGAAGCGGCGCTCGATCGCGGCTGGCAGATTCTGGCCGACTGCTTCGAGCCGCAGGAAACGGGGATTTCTTCCAAACTCACCAGCCAATTCTGGCCGAAGAAGGATCCGCAGATGAACGCAGAATGACACAGATGAACAACACGACTGACAAACGAGATGAGAAAACCTATGCAATCATTGGTGCGGCGATGGCTGTGCATAATGAGCTGGGTTGCGGGTTTCTTGAGGCAGTCTATCAAGATGCGTTGGAGATTGAGTTTAAAAAACAGGGGATACCCTACGAGAGAGAAAAAAGACTGGATGTTTTTTATTGTGGCGAAAAGCTCGACTCTTTTTACCGGGTTGATTTTCTCTGCTTTAATGAAGTGGTTGTGGAGACCAAGGCGGTAAGCAAAATGGCGGGGACAGAAGAATCACAGGTAATCAATCAGATGAAAGCCTCCAGACTTCATAAAGCACTCTTAATAAATTTTGGCGTGCCGAAGTTGGATTATAAACGAATGGTTTTCAATCTGTGTGAATCTGCGTGAATCTGCGGACAGGTACCAAATGGCAAAGATCAAATATACGAAAAACGAGTTGAAGGCCCAGCGCGATGCGCTGGCGCGCTTCCGGCGCTATCTGCCGACGCTGCAGCTTAAGAAGCAGCAGTTGCAGATGGAACTGCGCGGACTCGAGGCGCAAATCGCCGCCAAGCGTGCCGAAGAGGATGCCGCGCGTGCCGGCCTCGCCGCGTGGGTCAGGCTCTTTTCCGAGCCGTTTGATTTCGCGCCGTACATTCAGGTGAAGGAGATTGCGCGGTCAACCGGCAATATCGCCGGGGTTGCAATTCCAATCTTTGGAAGCCTCTCCTTTGTCGAAGAGACTCCCGATTTGTTTGAGACCCCGGCGTGGGTGGACGACGGAATCGACCTGCTTCGTCAGTTGATCCGCCTGCGGGTGGAACGTCAGATTATTGAAGAACAGCACCGGCTGCTGTCTGCGGAACTGCGCACGACTTCGCAGCGCGTCAATTTGTTTGAAAAAGTAAAAATTCCGGAGTGCCGCGAAAACATCCGCGTCATTCGTATTTTCATGGGCGATCAGCAGACCGCAGCGGTGGCTCGGTCCAAAATCGCCAAGGGCAAGAGCGTAGAAAAAGTGAGATCGGCATAACAGAGGTCAGAAGACAGAGGACGGAGATCAGAAAAACAGGACTGAGAAAACGAATTTAACGGTTTGAACGAGGCGCAAGGCGCCGTTTTAACGAGTCCAAAGGACGTTTGAACGATGATTGTGAAAATGAAAAAGCTGACGCTGCTGTGTACGCGGACTTCCCGCGAGACCTCGCTTGAGGTATTGCGTGATCTTGGCGCGATCCATTTGCAGCCTATTCGTCCGCCGGAGGGGCAGGGTTTGGAGGAAGCACGCAGTCTAACGGCGCACCTGAAACGTGCGCTTGAAGTTCTGCCGAAGCATCCGCACGTTAAGCCGTCCGGTAAAACGCCGCATGAAGTGGTCAAGGCGGTATGGGAACTGATTCATCGCAGACAGGCGCTGACGGAGCAGATTGAAATGCTCAAGTTGGATATTCGTCATATCGAACCGTTTGGCAGCTTTTCTCCGGAAACAGTCAAAGAACTGGCTGAAAACGGCGTTTCTGTAAGGCTCGGCAGGTTTCCGGTTAAAGAAACGCCGGCGATTTCGGACGGGGTGCGGCTGGTTGAACTCAGCCGGGATCGCAGTGCGGTTTACGGGGCGTTGATTTTTCGCGGCGGCATCGAGCTTGATTTCGAAGAAATTCCGCTTCCGAAGCACTCGCTTGATGAGCTTAACCGTCAACTGACCGAACTTTATGCCGCGCTTAAAAAAACCGAAGCGGAGTTCGGCGATTATTCCGGGGACCGGGCGGTTGTTGCCAGACTGGCCGGCGAAGCGGAAGACCGGGTCCAGTATCTTGAAGCGCGCAACGGAATGGCGAATTCGGATGATATCTGGTATCTGCGCGGATTTTTTCCCGCTGAGCAGGAAAAAGCGCTGCGCACCGCCGCAGTAAAATACGGCTGGGCCGTACTGGTCGAAGAGCCTTCCGCCGCCGATCCGGTTCCGACGCTGCTGCGCAACCCGAAGTGGGTCAGTCCGATTCAGGCGGTCTTTAAAATGATCGGGGTCATGCCGGGTTACCACGAAGTGGACATCAGTGCCCTGTTCCTTGTATTTTTCAGTATCTTTTTCGCTATGCTGGTCGGCGATGCGGGATACGGGATGCTTTTTATTCTTCTGACGGTTTTCGGTAAAATCAGGTTCCGCAAGGTGCCGCAGGAAATTTTTAATCTTCTTCTGATTACCAGTGTTTGCACGGTGATATGGGGGATTCTGACCGGGTCATATTTCGGTTTGTCCGACATTCCTGCCCCGCTAAAGCAGTTGCGGCTGGGCTGGCTGACCGGATCGGGGGCCGACAAGAACATCATGCTGCTCTGTTTTCTGCTGGGCACAGTGCATCTGACCATCGCTCATGCGTGGAACACCTTTCGAATGATTAACACCTGGCAGGCGCTGGCGCAGATTGGCTGGATCGGATCAACATGGACCATGTTTTTTGCCGCCCGGACGCTGGTGCTCGGTTCGGAGTTTCCGCCGGCAATGACCTGGGTGCTGGCCGCCAGCATCATACTGATCGTGCTGTTCATGAATCCGGTGCAAAAAATCAAAAGTGAATGGTTTAACTACGTTATTCTGCCGTTGAATGTTGTCAGTAACTTTGTGGATGTGGTTTCTTATGTCCGTCTGTTTGCCGTCGGCGCGGCATCTTTTGCGCTGGCGAATGCGTTTAATCGGATGGCGATGGATATCGGATTCGGCAGTGTTTTGAGCGGGCTGGGGGCTTCGATGATTCTGTTTTTTTCACACCTGCTGAACATCCTGTTGTCCGCAATGGGTGTTATGGTACACGGTGTCCGGTTGAATACGCTCGAATTTTCAGGGCACATTGGAGTGCAGTGGGCTGGACTGAAGTATGTTCCGTTCCGGAAGATTTCAGCAACAGATGTATAAACAAGGAGGAAGAGATATGGAAGTAACGATGATGAAAGCGTTGGCGGAGGCTGGTGCCGTGGCGGCCCTCAGTATTGCGGCGATCGGTTCGGCGGTTGGTGCGGGTGTGGCAGGAATGTCTGCGGCAGGCAGTTGGAAAAAGTGCTATGCGCAGAATAAAGCGGCCCCGTTTATTTTGGTGGTTTTTATCGGTGCGCCGCTTTCGCAGACGATCTACGGCATGATTTTGATGAATGCCATCCGGAATGCTCCGTCATTCGTCAGTTGGCCCGCCATGATAATGACCGGCATACTGGGCGGTATTGCTCTTAGCGTTTCGGCCTGGTATCAGGGCCGGGCCGGTGCGGCCTGCGCCGACGCACAGGCTGAAACCGGACAAGGCTTTGGTAATTATCTGATGACGATCGGTATCGTTGAAACCGTTGCTCTTTTTGTGCTGGTATTCAGCCTGGGTACACTGAAATAGCAACTGCGCTGCGGCTTACTTGTTTTTCCAATTTTTGGAATTGCAGACGCGATGCCCTCATCGCGTTTTCCATCCCTTGGAAATAAGGCAATATCGTGAATTACCTGTCGAAAAAGCGAGTGATTCACGATTATCGTTGCCAATACCGTGAATAAATGGTTTTTTCTGCAAATGGCTAATCAATTGTCAGCTTACAGCCGGATACAGGAATTGCGCCGCCGGTATTGTCG
>JALOTS010000137.1 GCA_025457785.1 Pontiellaceae bacterium
CGGCGCTGTTCTGCTGTCCGTCGATTTATGAGCCGTTCGGGATTATCAATCTGGAGGCGATGGCGTGCGAAACGCCGGTGGTGGCTTCGGCGGTGGGCGGCATCAAGGAGGTGGTGGTTCACGGCGAAACCGGCCTGCTGGTTCCGGTGGAACAACTGAACGCGGCGCCGTTCGAGCCGGTTGATCCCGAAAAATTTTCCCGTGATCTGGCGGACGCGATAAACCGGCTTATGGCTGATCCGCCCTTGCGTGCGCGTATGGGTATCGCCAGCCGGAAACGCGCGGTTGAGATCTTCAGTTGGACTGCCATCGCTGAACAGACCGCTGAACTTTATCGAAAATTGATTTAACCCGGCGCAGTATATCCGCAACCAGGAATTTCGACAGAATGATTGATAACAGAATTATTTTAATTCACGCCAGCGCAATTCATTCCCATTATTCTGACCTGAATTATTCTGTCAAAACTTCTCCGGCGTGATGTTTATGAGTGTTACAGAATAGAACGTGCATAAAAACAGGAAGTGGATGGAGAGCAGGATGATACCTAAAGGAAATTACATTTTGATTCAGAATATTGAACCGCAGGTCGATCACGGACGTTATCCGGTCAAATGCGAAGTGAGTGATACCGTGAAGGTTTCCGCTGAAGTGTTCCGTGAAGGACATGGCATAATCCGGGCGGAACTCGTCTGGCGCAGGGAGGGTTTCAAATTGTGGAACCGGGTTCCGATGGCGCATGTGAATCCGGGGCTGGATCTCTGGGAGGCTTCGTTTAATCCGGTGGAAATCGGGATGCACGAATACCGGATTGAGGCGTACACGGATCATTTCGCCTCCTGGGTGCATGACACAAAACGCAAGGTTGATGCCGGGGAGCAGCAACTCCAAAGCGAGGTGATCGAGGGGCTTCACCTGATGCAGGATGCGGCGGGACGGGCTCCGAAAAAAGACGCGGCGCAGATTGCGCTGTGGGTCGGAGAGATCAGCGCTTTGACGGATTCCCGGGAACAGGCCGCCGTGATGTTTTCCGCACAGATTGAGCAGGCAGTCTGTTCGTTTCCGATGCGTAAAGGGGTGGAAACCGGAGCAAGTGCAGGTTATCCGCTTTACGTTGATCGCGCAAAAGCGCGCTTCGCGGCATGGTATGAAGTGTTTCCCCGTTCAACCGGCAGCGACCCGGCGCGCAGCGCCACCTGGAAGGATGTTGAAAAGTTTCTGCCGTATGTCGCCGATCTCGGCTTTGACGTTCTCTATTTTCCCCCGATTCATCCGATCGGCAAGAGTTTTAAAAAGGGGCGCAACAACTCGCTGAATGCCGCGCCGGAAGATCCCGGCTGTCCGTACGCCATTGGAAATGAAACCGGCGGACACTTCGAGGTCTGCGAACAGCTCGGTTCGATGGAGGATTTTGAGCGGGTGGTGAAAAAAGCGGCGGAGATGAATATCAGTATCGCAATCGACTTTGCCATCAACTGCTCCTACGACCATCCATACCTGAAAGAACACCCTGACTGGTTTTTCCGCCGGCCCGACGGCACCATTAAATATGCCGAAAACCCGCCCAAAAAATACGAAGATATCTATCCGCTGAACTTCAACTGCGAAGACCGCGATGCGCTCTGGAACGAGATGAAACGCTATTTTCTTTTCTGGGCTGAAAAGGGCGTTCGCATTTTCCGGGTCGATAATCCGCATACCAAGCCCGTGATTTTCTGGGAATGGGTCATTCGTGAAGTGCAGAAGGAATATCCCGATGTGATCTTTCTGTCGGAAGCCTTTACCCGTCCGCGCATGATGGAAATGCTGGCGAAGGTCGGCTTTACGCAGTCTTATACATATTTCACCTGGCGAAATGAAAAGAAGGAACTCATGGAGTACTTCACCCATTTAACGCAGGGTGATGTTTCTAAATATATGCGGGGAAATCTGTTCCCGACGACACCGGATATTCATCCCCGTTTCCTGCATCACGCTCCGGCATCCGCCTTTAAAATCCGGCTGGCGCTGGCGGCAACGCTTTCTTCGGTTTACGGCATGTATTCCGGCTATGAGTTTCTTGAAAATGAACCGTTTCCCGGCAAAGAAGAGCTGAACAGTTCCGAGAAATATGAAATTAAGGTGCGCGACTGGACGCAGGAGGGGATTCGCGGTTTTGTGCGCAGTCTGAACCGGATCCGCCATGCGAATCCGGCGTTTCACGAATATGACAACCTGCGCTTCTGCGACTGCAGAAACGGGCAGATCATCGGCTATATCAAATCGGCGTGCGGCGGGCAGAATGTCCTTTTGATTCTGGTCAGTCTGGATCCTTATCAGAAACAGGTTTCCACCGTGCAGTTTCCGCTGGCCGATTTTGGAATCGACCCGCATTCCTCCTATGAAGTCTGCGATCTGCTGACGGGTGCAGCCTACACCTGGATGGGGCCTGAAAATTATGTGGAACTCACCCCGGAAAATCCGGTACACATTTTCCGGGTCGATGCCTGATGACTTTCGGCCCTTCGCTGAGGGGCCGGAATTTCTTTACATTGCCCTGAATGCCGATGAGGAAGGGCCCGGAAGAGGGGGGCAGTGTTTGTGAGGCGGTTGCGCCGGATGCGGGAGTACGAGCCGATGGTGTTGCCGGTTTGCAGGTCGTCGCGGCAGAAGTCGAGCATTGCTTTTGACATGGAAGCATCGTAGTTTTTTCGCATGACATTGGAGGGAATCAGAGTAAATGTTGCACCGATGAATCGGATGGAGCAAATTGACCGCGTTTTTTGGACGGTAAGTCGGGATTTACCGAAGGCGGGGGTTGAATTTCTGATGATTGGCGGTCACGCGGTGAATCATTACGGCTATACCCGCGCAACGCTGGATGTGGACTTCATGATTGCGGCTGAAAAAGTTTCAGTTGTTCGACAGGTGATGAAGGATGCCGGATTTACGAATATTTCCGAAGGGGAAACGGTCATCTTTTTTTCTCTTCCTGATTCAGTGGTCCGTGTTGATTTTCTGCCGGTGGATTCCGGCACGTTGTCAGAGCTTTTATCAAGGGCCGTTCGGGTCGAATACGGGAATGTGCCGCTTAAAGTTCCTGCGTTGAAGGATCTGCTCGCGATGAAACTCTTTGCTTTAAAGGGCGGCCATCCTCGCCGTAAAGATCGTGATATGGCGGATGTTGTCCATCTGGTTGCGGAGAACAAATTAACCGCAGAAACGGACTTAAAACCCTTGTGTGAGCGGTTTGCGACCGACAGGATTTTTCAGGAGCTGTCCGAAAAAATCAAGGAAATGAAAAATGCTCAGGTTCCCTGAAATCAAAGAGACTGGAAACACACCTGCACCGAAAGTTTCACTGCGGGATTATGCGCATTTCTCTGTCTTCTGCTTGGCAAACAATCAACATATCACACCGGAGAATTGCCTTGATCGTGACTCCGGCGAGCGGGAAATCAAAGAACCGTTCCGGATGAACAGAAAAAACGAACATTCCGCCGTTGCGTGTGACCGGCCCGCCCATTGATGAGCAAGCGGGGACGCATGCTCTACGTTTAATTTGGCGAGGTTCCTGCTGTTGGAATGTAAACACCGCTGACCCCTGACTCGCCCTGATAACCAACAACCGCTCTTCAATAACCCATTTTGTTTGCTGTCGTTGCAAATTTCGGCCGGTTTTTCGGGGCGGGGGTTTTGTATAGCTTGTTCATGTACTGTTTTGCGCTGTCGCTCCAGAGGAAGCGGGCCTCGGCGGCGGCGGTGCAGACGGCTTTCCATTTTTCCGGCTCGGCGGCACGCAACGCCAGCGCCTCCCTGAGTGCGGCGGCCATCCGGTCAATCTGATCGTGAATCGAAGTGCCTTCGAAACTGAATCCGTTGATGCCGGGCTGAACGGTGTCGCGCAGTCCGCCGGTACAATGCACAAGGCAGGGCTGTCCTTCGCGCATGGCGAGCATTTGTCCGATACCGCAAGGCTCGAACGAACTGGGCATCAGAAACAGGTTGCCGGAAGCGTGCAGATGTTCCGCCGATTGATCGGAAAAGCTGTTGAGAAAAAGAAAATTGCTGTGCGCAGCGGCCGCTTCGGCGAAAAACGCTTCGATGTCGCGGTCGCCGACCCCGATCAGGATGTAAAGTCCTTTCGGCCCGGTTTCCTGCAGAATTTTTTCCAGACCGGTTCGTCCATCGGAGCCGGGCGTTTTGAGCAGCAGCAGCTTTTGATCGACGAGACGGCTGATGCTCGTGACGATCAAAGAGGGTTTTTTGCGGGCGTTTTCCAGTTTTTCCAGAGTTTGCAACGCCGTCAGATCGGCGAAGGACAGGGCGGTCTTTCGTGCTGTTTGGCGGGCGGTTTCTGCCCGGATCAGCGTGAGAAGTTCTTTAATGCCGGTTTTCGCGGGCCGGACTTCCGAATAGTCACAGCCGTTTAAAATGCCGTGCAGGCGGCCTTCGCGTTTCGCTTGGCGCAGATCCTGTTCGAGTCCTTCGCCGCCGAAAAACTCCGGCGGACGGCTGGGTCGGAGAATTTCTTCCGCATAGGAGGGAGAGACAGTATGAACGACATCCGCCAGCCGGATGCCGACCGCCACCGGATTAATACAGTCTGTCCAGCGCGGGTCGCGCAGTTCGCCGGGAACGTCAGAACCGAAGCGGATTTGCGGATACCAGCTTTCCAGCGATGAACGGTCGCCGCGAAGCGGACGGATGCCCTGCAGCGCGAGATTGTGAATGGTGTAAACCGTGCGAAGGGGTTTCAGGGCGGCGCAATCAGGGTCGTATTTGCGCAAAAAAAGAAGCAGCGCCGCGTGCCAGTCGTGCAGATGAAGAATATCCAGCGGGCCGAAGAGGTTGTCTTTTATTGCGGCGGCGACGGCGGCGCAAAAGCAGGCGAATTTGGCGGCATCGGTGGCAAACGGGCCTTCGCGCGGATCGTCACAGTAAATGGTAAACTGTTTTTTCTCGGCGCTGTATTGGAGAAAATGCGGGTGATCGATGACATAATGCGTTGAACGTCCGGCGGCTGCGGTGCGCGGGCGGACGCGGTAAAGCATAGCCTGGTCCGATCGGCCCGCAAAAGAGAACCGGACGGACGCAACCGGCTCGGCTCCGTCGGATTTATGAAGAAAACCGCAGGATGGAGTGACAATCGACGTTTTACATCCCTGCTCAGCCAGCGCGGCGGGGGCATCGCGGATCACATCGCCGATGCCGCCGACTTTACAGTGTGCAATGCCGTCATTTTCTGCGGCGGCCATCAGAATATTCAGCGGATTGTTCAACAGCGGTTTTTTCATTTTTGGTTTGGAATCTGAATTCAACAAAACAGCGGGATTTCTGAACCGGAGAGTACACCGAACGCCCGGCGCGGCAAAGCGGCAAAAATTTGTTCTGTAAAATTTCCGGGTGCGGTTGAGGCGGCGCATCGCCGGTATTTGTTCCGGGAAGAAAGTCCGTCAGGGTTGAATGATATATTCCCCCGGTGCGGTGAATTCGTAAACGGCGGCGGCGCGGTTTTCGATGCGATAGCCGCGCAGGCGGAGGTATTCAGGCGTTGCGGAACTGTTTTGTTCTTCGTCCGAAAGACGAACCAGTTCGAAGCCGTCATTTTTAACCGTCAGGTTTTTGACGGTGACGACGGCTCCGTCAACCGCTTTGATCACGAGGGCGGATCCCGCCGCAACCGCAACCTTTTCGAGCGTGATGTTTTTCCCGTCGAGCAGGAGTGTCGCTTCACCGGAGATTGATCCGCCTTTGATTTTCTGACGGACTTCAGCGAGTGTCATGGCGAAGGAGGGGCACAGCAAAACACGCGGGCCGGGCGTGAAGGGGATGTTGCGCAGGAGCGTTTCGCCTGCCGTTTTGATTTTCATTCCGGCGGCGGCGAGTTTCATGCGGCCGGCAAGATAAAAGTCGGATTCCGCCGTCGCGCCGGATTCGGGGGGACCGCCCGCCGCGTGTTTAGCTGCGGCATCTTTCAGGTTGTTTTTGTTGGCAGAAAAGGACCAGCGGCGGTCGAAAATGGTTACTCCGACTTTTTCATCCGGTCCGAACAGTCCGGGCAAATCCTGCATCATGGTTTCGAGGCGGGTCGGGCTCTTAAACGAGGTGCGGGTCGCGTCGGCATACTTCGGGTTAATGAATTCCGCGATAATCCCCTGAGTTCTTTCAAGTATTCTGACATAGGAATTCATTTTAATGACCAGAGCATTGATGTTGCCGGGGAATATGGAAAAACCCTCCGCATCCGGCACGTCGCCTGCGGGGCTGACGGTGGCGCGCAACAGGTTGACGGCGATGGAGTTGAAGTCGTATCCCTGTTCAACAGAGACACCGAGCGCAGCGGGCAGGGCGTTGAAAACCTGTCCGTTGGTGTCCTGAATAAACACAAGGTGCCCGATGCCCTGTTTTTCGAGTTTGGCGGCGAGTCCGCTGGAGGCGAGAAGCATGTGAACATCGCCATGACCGTGCGGTTTGAGAACCAGTTTGTATTTTTTTTCGAGCGCAAGATGTCCCTCATTGTCAGCAAGGGCGGGAACGGGTTCCTGTTTAAGAAGGTGAATCTGTTCTTTTTTCAGCCCGAAGAAGCGGCTGGCTTCGAGCGAAGCGATGGTTTTTGCGCGGGTGTCCTCGGAAACCATGATGATGAGGGGCACCGGATGCGGGGTCGCCATCCGGGCTTCCATCGCCCTGAGGCAGGCGGCGTAATGAGCGAGATAGGTGGTGTTTTCGGTGACTTCAACCGGGATGTCGAGTTTAATGCCGGAGTAGCCCAGCCGTTCACCGAGTCCGCCCGCGACAAGTACGACGGCGGTTTTTTCGAAATGAGCCGCGCCGAGCGCTTCGTAATGATCATAGGATTCATTGAACTGTGTCAAATCGACGGTGTTCGGATGGTGCGGCACAAAGCCGTCAAACGGATTGCTTCCGGTTTGGGCTGCGGCAAGAAGTTTCCGGGCATTGGAAATATAGCCGGTCAGTCCGCCGGGGTAGGAGTCGTTAATGAGAACCAGACTTTGCAGAAAGGCGGTCTTGGCATCATCATGGATTCCGGGCGCATCCCAGTCGGCAAAAAGGTGCGCCTGTCCGGCGGCCAGTAATTCCGCGATCAGGGCCTGTTCCTTTTTGTTTTCGGTCAATTTTTCAATGTTCATTCAATCCTCAGGGTTTAACGGAGCGGACATCATGCGATTCTCCGGCGGTGAACGCCATAAAATTTTTCGGAACGCGGAATGAAGAATTCCGGAAGTTTTGAAATTCGAAGTTCAACGTCAGCCGGTTTCGTGGTTTAATCGGAGTTCTATGAATTTTCATGAACAATTGAATGAAGAGCAATATGCCGCCGTGAGTGCGCCCGACGGGCCGTCATTGGTGATTGCCGCCGCCGGAACCGGAAAGACCCGTACGCTGGTTTATCGCGTCGCGTGGCTGATCGAACAAGGTGTTGACCCGAACCGCATTCTGCTGCTGACCTTTACCAACAAAGCCGCCCGCGAAATGCTTGATCGCGCCCATGCGCTGACCGGCGGAGCGGTTAGCGGACTGCTCGGCGGGACATTCCATCATCTTGCCAACCGACTGTTGCGTCAGCACGCCCGCGAAATCGGGTTCGGGCACGATTATACGATTCTCGACGCGGACGATTCCAGGAAGCTGATGAAATCCTGCGCAGGCGAACTTGAGCTGGACGATGAACATTTTCCGAAGCCGCAGGTTCTGCTCAGTCTTTACGGCCTGGCTTCCGGCTCGCAAAAACCTCTCGACGATCTGGCCTATGACTGGTTCGACGACGCGCCGTTCGATATCGGCGATGTGCTGAAACTGCGTGATCACTATGTCGCCCGCAAGAAAGCGCTCAATGTAATGGATTTTGATGATCTGCTGCTCTACGCGCTGAAACTTTTCCAAACCTCGGAATATGTCCGATCTCTTTATCAGGAGCGATTTCAGTATGTGCTGGTTGATGAATATCAGGATACCAACACCATTCAGGCGGAGTGGGTTCATCTGCTCGCCGGAAAGCATAAGAACCTGATGGTGGTCGGTGATGATTTTCAAAGCATCTATTCATGGCGCGGGGCGGACTACCAGAACTTTCTTTCCTTCCCGAGACGCTGCCCTGACACAAAAATTTATAAACTGGAAACCAACTACCGCAGCACGCCGGAGATCCTCGATGTCGCCAACGCCTGCATCAAAGGCAATCCGTTTCAGTTTCAAAAGACGCTGCACGCGGTGCGCGGCCGAATTGCCGATCCGACGCTTGCGCTGCTGCGCGACGGCGACGAGCAGGCGCACTATGTGATTTCAAAAATTGAAGAGCTGCGGCGCAAAGGAACGAAGCTTTCCGACATCGCCGTGCTTTATCGTTCACACTTCCACGCCATGGAACTGCAAATGGCGCTGACTCACGCCCGGTTTCCCTTTCAGATCACTTCCGGCATCCGTTTCTTCGAACAGGCGCATATCAAAGACACCTGTACCGTACTGCGCCTGCTGGAAAATCCGCAGGATGAACTGGCTTTTAAACGGTTACTGGAACTGTTTCCGAAGATTGGACCGAAAACCGCCGATAAAATCTGGAAGAAGTTCGGCTCGCGCTTTGAAGCGCGTAAACCGGAAGCGCATACCGCATTACTGGCCGCGCTGCCTGCGGCGGCAGCATTGGTTTGGAGAGAAATCCAACGTGTTTTTCTGGCTTATGAAAAAGAAAATCTCAGCGAAGACCCCGGTGAAATCATTTATCGCTTTAATGAAGCCTTTTACAGCGAGTACCTTGTCGAAACTTTCGACAATGCCAGACATCGCCAGGAAGATCTCGACAGTCTGATCGACTTCACTTCCCGCTTCGAGACCTGCGCCGCTTTCCTCAGCGAAATGGCTCTGCTGACGAACCTCGATGCCGAAGCCGAAACTTCGCCTGCCGCGCAGGAGGGCATCCGGCTCAGCACGATTCATCAGGCGAAAGGCCTTGAGTGGAAAACGGTCTTTGTGCTTTGGCTGAACGAAGGACTTTTTCCCAGTTTCAAATCAGTTGAACAGGTGGGCGGTGAGTCGGAAGAACGGCGACTTTTTTATGTTGCGGTAACCCGCGCCGAAGATCGTCTTTTTCTGTGCAGTCCAAAAATGCGCTGGAAACATGACGGAGGAGCCATTCCCTGCAGCCCTTCCATCTTTATTCGTGAAATCCCGGAACACCTTTTGAAACGGGAAAGCGGTTTTTCGTATGGATAAGCCCGGCGGGCAGCCAGTTATGCCGCGAGCAGACCGGATGCCAGCAGAAGACAAAGAAGCAGGCAAACGGTACATAAACCGAGCGACCAGTAAGGAAGCGGGCTTTTATCCTCTGAGCGGCGCATCATTTTTGACCACGTTGCCAAAGCCGCCAGCGTGAAGGTCAGTCCAACGACCCCAAGAAAGGCCAGTTGGTTTTTACCGTCGTATGGAACACTTGATCCGGCGCGGCCGACCAGCGGAAGACACATGCAGGTGAAAAAAAAAGAGATACCGGAAACCACCGTCAGCACGCTGCCGGTGGCCGGTTTCTGTAAAAACGTTTTAAAAGATGAATTCACTGTGCGTGCTTTTCCGGCAGACGTTAATTGTCTTTATCTCTGCGCGAATACTCTTTAACAAGAATTCCCGTGCATTTTATCTTTTTTTCCGGGTCTTTGTTGCGCGCGAGAATCTCGTCACTGTTCTCGGCTTTTTTGGTTTTCTGATCAACGACAACAAATGTTCCGTTTGTTTCAAACCCGAATTCCATGACATATGCGGTAAGTTTAGGATATTCCAGGTTGCCATGAGGTATTCTGAGTCTCCAGTCGTCCTGTCCGCCATAATCCGACATCTGCTTTTTTTTAGGTATGATCGCCTGACCGAAATACACATTTTTTTCTTTGTCGGTGAATTCAAAAGTGAACCGCAGTGTGCCGATGAAAGGACTGGTTCTGTCCTGATACGTTTCTGTTGTGATGATTTCTGTTTTCTCCCGTGTGGTTTTATCACGCTCGGTCATGAAATTTACCAGTCCCAGACGAACGTGTTTTTTCAACGCTTCCACGACAAGATCCAGTTCAGACTTCTCTTTTGCGGCAAAGGCACCCGTACATCCCATCATCACAGCTAAAATTCCCACCAGAATACGCATACATCCTCCAAGGTTTAGGGTTGAGCGGGAACTTATATTCCTTTCGATCATTCTCGGCAAGACGGATTCTTCGCATTTTTTGTTTTGCGTTCCGGCTGTTGCTGTGCCGCCCCGGAGTTCCGGGGCATGTCACGGCCTCCTTGGGATATTCGGTTCGACTCCTTCGGGAGGTTTTATCCTTCCTGACAAAAAAACACCAACCGGTCAGGGTTGGTGTCTGAAAACCGGCGGAGAGGGGGGGATTCGAACCCCCGGTACACCTTTAGGGCGTACGGCGGTTTAGCAAACCACTGCTTTAAGCCACTCAGCCACCTCTCCGCAAAAGGAGTGCTCTATGTATGATATTCCGCCGCACAGGGCAAGCGGTTAAAAATTTTTATTTCAATTTCGTTTGCAAGGCTCATTGCCGTTTCCTTATGCGGCCTTGAATCAGGATAGAAGCTGAGCCGCCGCTTTGATAACGATTTTTTTTACCGGTTCGGGAGAGTTTCCGGCCATCAGGCAGGGCATGTGGGCATCGTCGGGAAAGAAAACCACAAAATGACCAGGTTTTAAGACGATTTTTGCAGGAGGTACAGAGGGTTTTACGTAGAATTCGGCATCCTTTTCCGGATTATAGGGCTCGCTGACAGTCAGTTCCTTTTTGGGAAAAATTTCGATCATTTCTGTTCCGCTGAGAAGCACCTGAATATCCACATATTTCCGGTGTGTTTCCAGTTTTGCGGTATCGCGGATTTTTGTGCTGTAGGTGTCTATGCCGGCGAAAAGATCGGCTCCTTGAAGAATATATTTCTTATTCTCCATTTCCGGCGCAGCGGTTTTCAGGAAGTCGAATGCCTTTTGCCAGAGCGGACCCAGCGGATAGAGGCGATGGTTTTGGATCGAGTCGAGAATCATAGGTTTCCTTTGGTGATTTTCGGTGAGTTTAGCCGGAATTTGTCAGACGGCAAGTTCGGCAAGCGCATTTGTTGTGACAGATGGGAAAAAGACGGGGCGGAAAGCCACGTCTTTGTACTGCTATTCGGCCATTTCTTGTTTTTTATGTGCGTTTTTACTCAATTCTCAACACAACCTTTTTTGTCAGAATAAGTTAGGTCAGAACAATTTCATTCACGCCGGTTCAATTCTTTCTTATTATTGCCGCTTCGCTGTTCCGCAATAACAGAGCAGAGCCCAGCTCGCCTCCGGCTCGGTTCTGACTGAATTCTTATTGTTTTGGTTGCGGCGATTCCGCGCTGGGTTTGTCCTGTCCGTAAACCCTTTATGCGAGCATTTCTTTGGCGGTTTGGTAGATACGATCAGCAGTGAATCCAAACTCTTTGGCCAGCGTGCCGGCCGGGGCCGAAGCGCCGAAGTGGTCAATCCCGATCATGCGGCCCTGTGTGCCGGTATATTTTTCCCAACCGTGCGTTGAACCCGCTTCGACCGAGAGCCGGCAGGTGCATTCGGGCGGGAATACCGACGTTTTGTAGTCTGCACTCTGTTTTTCGAACAGTTCCGCGCCTGGATGGTGGGCGGCCATGATGATGATATCATGTTCCTCTTTGGCGCTTTCCCAAATAGTGTAGGCTCCTTTGCGCAGGTTGCAGGAGGGCATCAGCACTTTGCGGTCAAAGACCGGCAGATTCTGTCGCGTCAGCAGCAGGGCGGTCGGGCCGGATTTGTTTTCCAGCGCAGCGATCCAGGCGCTCTTGGTTTCGCTGGCATCGGAGGGACGGATCACGGTGACGTTCGGGGTAATGCGCAGGCTCATCAGCGTTTCGATCGGCTGATGGGTCGGGCCGTCTTCGCCCACATAGAAGCTGTCGTGCGTATAGACATAGATGACCGGCAGGTTCATGATCGCGGCGAGGCGGGTGGCCGGGCGGACGTAGTCGGCAAACACCATGAAGGTGGCTCCGTAGATGCGGAATCCGCCGTGGATCTGAACGCCGTTGATGACCGCGCCCATGCCAAGTTCCCGCACACCATAGTGGAAGTTTCGTCCGGCGAACGATTTTTTGCTGATGTCACCCATGTCTTTCAGATAGGTGTTGTTGCTGGGCGCGAGGTCGGCCGATCCGCCGACGAGATAGGGAATCGCCTTGGCGAGGTCTTGCAGTATTTTACCGGAGGCCGCGCGTGTCGCGATGGATGTGCCGGGTTCAAAGTCGGCGATTTTCTTTCCGAGGCTGGCAGGCAGTTCGCCGCTGAAGCAGGCTTTCCATTCTCCGGCTTTTTTCGGTCTGGCGGCTTCGAAGTCCGCAAAGGTTTTGATCCATTCCGCTTCAATCGCGCCGTTTTTTTGCGCAACTTCAGCGAACGCGGCGCGGACTTCCTCGGGGACGAAGAATTTTTCAGGGGAGATGCCGAGGTTGGCTTTGGCGAGTTTAACCTCTTCTTCACCGAGCGGCGCACCGTGGCAGTCGTGCGAACCGGCTTTGTTGGGTGACCCGAACCCGATTTGGGTGTTGCAGATAATCACCGACGGTCTGCGGGTCTGTTCTTTTGCGGCCTGCGTGGCGGCGGCGATTTCGGCATGATTGTGCCCGTTGATTTCCTGCACATGCCAGCCGTAGGCCTGCATGCGTTTCTTCACGTCGTCTGTATAGGTGATGTGCGTGTCGCCTTCGATGCTGATGAAATTTTGATCGTAAAACACAATCAGTTTGCCGAGGCCTAGGTTTCCGGCCAGTGAGAAAACTTCGTGCGAGACACCTTCCATGAATTCGCCTTCGCTGGCGATGACATAGGTGTAATGGTTAACCAGTCTGTGCGCCGGACTGTTGAAGCGTTTTGCCAGCATTTGTTCTGCAATCGCCATGCCAACGGCGTTGCCGCAGCCTTGTCCCAGCGGACCGGTGGTGGTTTCAACGCCGTCGGTGTGACCGTATTCCGGATGGCCGGGCGTTTTGCTGTTCCACTGGCGGAAGCGTTTGAGTTCTTCGAGCGGCAGGTTGTAACCGGCGAGATGCAGCAGGCTGTAGAGCAGCATCGAACCATGTCCGGCGGAAAGGATAAACCGGTCGCGGTCAGGCCATTGCGGGTTTTTCGGATTGTGTTTGAGAAATTGGGTCCAGAGAACGGCAGCGACATCGGCCATGCCCATCGGCATGCCGGGATGACCCGAGTTGGCGGCCTGTACGCCGTCCATTGAAAGCCCCCGGATAGTGTTTGAAATCAATTTAAGATCCATTTTTGCTCCTTAATTACATATTATTTTTCGGTGAACCGGTTAAAATTCACGCAAACGTACACAAAACGATGCCCCCTGACTAATTGAAAATTTATAAAATGATCGATCTGCACTGCCATTCTGTTTTTTCCGACGGGACGAACACCCCGGAAGAGCTGATCGCGCTCGCCGAGCAGGGCGGGTTGACGGCTCTGGCCCTGACCGACCACGATACCACGGACGGATTGTTCCGGTTTATGGCGGCAGGTGAAAAAACGGCCGTCCAGACAGTTTCGGGCATTGAATTCAGTGCAGAGTTCGGTGAAAACACGTTGCATATTCTCGGATATCTTTTTGACCCGGCCCATGCGGAGCTGCAATCGGCCCTTGAATGGGTGAGGGATGGCCGTTCGGAGAGAAATGCCCGGATATTGGAAAAACTGAACCGGCTTGGGTATGACCTGACCTACGAGGATTTGCGCAGGCATTCCGTCGATGATCTGATCGGACGTCCGCACTTTGCCGCCGCGCTGATCGAAAAAGGGCACTTTAAGAGCAAGGATAAAATTTTTCAGCAGTTGCTGGGTAAAGGAAAAGCCGCTTACGTTGAGCGGCGGCGCTTTGAGCCCGAAGTATGCGTCGAGCTGATTCGTAAGGCGGGCGGTGTTGCGGCGATTGCTCATCCGGGGCAAATGAAGCTTGCCGCACGGGGATTGCGCCGCCTCGTGAAGCGGCTCAAAGAAGCCGGGTTGGGGGGGCTGGAGGTGTGGCATCCGACACACCAGCCTCACCAGTCCGCTTCCTTCCTGCGCATCTGCGAAGATTTCGAGCTTATCGCCACCGGCGGAAGCGATTTTCACGGCGGGCTCACCCCGGATTTATCTCTTGGACGCGGGTTTGGCGAGCTCAAAATTTCTGATACGGTGCTCGACCTTTTACGTCAACGGGCCGCTGGATAAGTATTTCCGGTTTTTAAAGAGCTAAGGCTTGCACGGGGTATGAAAAAAAAATAATATACCGGCGTTTGGTTGGGTGGAGGGCGTCAGAAAGAGGGTCAAAAGTATGGCACTGAAACACGCAGTGGAAATGGTTCGTCAGATCGTTCCCGATGTCGATTCCCGGATGAGTCAGTTTCAAACGGACGAGTTTGAACTGGATGATGATCTGATCTCCGCTTTTTGCGAAGAGCTTACACGGCTTACCGGAGATCTGAAAACCGGGTTTGACACCTCTGATTTTGAACTTACCCGAAAGTCCGCCCACTCACTGAAGGGAATGTGCGGCACCATGGGCCTTCCTGAGATTTCCGTTTTATGTCAGGAAATCGAATTCACTCTTCGTGCCGGGCGGATCGAACGTTGCGCACAACTGGGCCGCGCCCTGCTTGACTGGGCCGCCAATTGGATCACGGATTACCGCTGAAGGCCGACTTAACAGTTGTACAGCAGATACGTTAGGCCTTTCTCCGAAGGGCCTGACGCAGTGCCTTTTTTTCGAAAAGCGGCGGGAGTCCCGACAAAAACGGGTGATTTTAAGAAGGCATCTGCAGCTGCTGTTAGCAACGGAAGTTTTATCCCGATTGCGGACAGGTTTTCGAAAGGAAAAGAAACTTTTGCGACGGCTTGTTCGGTAGAGTTGTAGATTCAGGAAAAGAAACTTTTGCGACGGCTTGTTCGGTAGAGTTGTAGATTCCGTCCGAATCGTTTTCGGGTTTTTCCAAGCAGTGGTAACTGTGTTTCCACTGCTTGGAAGCTTTGGGTGAAGACTCAGCCTGCTATGCGTCGCCGAGCTGCCAGCGGGTGTAGCGTTTGATCGTGACGGTGTCACCGATCTCTTTGCTTTTCGCCGCGAGCAGTTCCGTGATGCTGATTTTATCTTCTTTGACGAACGGCTGTTCGATCAGGCAGATCTGCGAGTAAAACTTGTTGAGTTTACCTTTCAGGATGCCTTCGACGATATTCGCCGGTTTGCCTTCGACCTGTTTGAGGAAGAGGGCTTTTTCGTCTTCAACGAGCTGCGCCGGAACACCGGAGCGATCCAGCGCCGCCGGGCGGGCCGCCGCAATTTGCAGACAGATATCAAGAGCCAGTTCTTTGAACACGGCGTTGTTTGCGGTGTCGGCTTTACTGAACGCAAGTTCTGTCAGCACGCCGACGGTTCCGCCCATGTGAATGTAGCTGGCAACGGCGCCG